>JBGTKN010000165.1:0-2362 GCA_041744615.1 Hyphomonas sp.
ACTGACGAGGCCGAAGGGCGCCGCGACTGGCGCGTGCTGTTCCTGCGCGGCGCGGCGCGCGAGCGCCAGTCCGATTGGGACGGCGCCGAGGCAGACCTTCAACGGGCACTCGAGATCGATCCCGAGAATGCCACCGTGCTGAACTATCTCGGCTATTCCTGGATCGACCGCGGGCTTCACCTTGAAGAGGGCTTTGCGCTGATCCGGCGGGCCCTGATGCTGGAGCCGAAATCCGGTCATATCGTCGACAGTCTCGGCTGGGCCCATTACCGGCTTGGCCAGTATGACGAGGCGGTCGACTATCTGGAGCGCGCGGTCGTGCTTTTGCCGGGCGATCCGACACTCAACGATCATTTGGGCGATGCCTACTGGAAGGCGGGGCGCCGAAAGGAGGCCGGTTTCCAGTGGACCCGTGCCCTGAAACTTGATCCGTCCCCGGACGACCGAATCAAGATCGAGCGGAAACTGATGACGGGACTCGAAACGGTGCCCCCGCAAGTGGGCGCGGTGGACGCGCGGTAGGTATTTCAGGGGAGAACGGCGCAATGGCTCTGCTGAAAACAATGGCGCCGGCAAAGGTGAACCTGTTTCTGCATGTCGGACCGGTGAAGGCGAACGGCCGGCACGAACTCGATTCGCTGGTCGTGTTTGCCGATGAGCGCGCCGCCGACCATCTAAGCGCCGAGACGGCGGACGAACTCAGTCTCGATGTGTCGGGTCCGTTCGCACCGGTGGCCGGACCGGTCGGGGATAACCTGGTCTTGCGTGCGGCAGAAGCGTTGCGGGCGGCGTCTGGCTGCCAGAAAGGGGCGCGCCTCAGGTTAGGCAAGTGGCTCCCGGTCGCGGCAGGTATCGGCGGCGGATCGGCGGATGCGGCGGCCGCGCTGCGCCTGCTCACGGAGCTCTGGGAAATAGATTCGGCGCACGCCGAAGCGGTGGCGCCGGGACTGGGCGGGGACGTGCCGGTCGCGCTGGCAGGTGTGCCGGCGGCGATGCGCGGCGAAGGTGAGCGGATTGTGCCGGCTCATCTTCCGTTCCGGATTTCGGCGCTGCTGGTCAATTCGCGCGCGCCGTGCCCGACCGGGCCGGTCTTCGAAGCATTTGATGCCGCGGGCATGAACACAGATTTTACTGAGATCGATCCGCTACCAGGTTTTCTCGACAAGGATCACCTAACCGACTGGCTGGCCTATCAGAGAAATGACCTGGAGGCGCCGGCGACGGGGCTGGTGCCGGAGATCGGGGATGTGCTGGCTTTCCTGCGGGACCAGCCCGGCGTGCGCCTTGCTCGGATGAGCGGTTCGGGCGCGACCTGTTTTGCGCTGTTCGATGCGATCTCTCTGGCCGAACGCGCCTCGGTTGTCCTGAAATCCGAGAAGCCGGACTGGTGGACGGCGCCCTGCCGTCTGGGCGCGGCGCTGTGAGCCTGATCGGCGTGCTGGCTGTTCCGTTTGCCGTCAGTCTGTTCGTCTGCTGGCTGATGATCCGCTTTGGCCCGAAGGATGCGCCGGACGGCGGACGCAAGACGCAGGCCGCACCGGTGCCCTCATCGGGGGGGCTGGGCGTGCTGGCGGGCGTGGCGGCGGGGCTTGGCGCGCTGACGCTGATAGGCTCGCCGGTCATCAGCCTTGTGCAGTCACCGCCGCTTGCCGGGGTCGCGGCCTTTGCGGCCTTCGCGGCCCTGCTCGGCTGGGCTGACGACGCTTACCGATTGCCGGCCCTCGCCAAACTGTTAGGCCTGCTGGCGGGGGCGGTTCTGGCCGCGCTGATAGGGCCGCAGCCGGAAGCATTGTGGATTGGCGGGATGAGCCTCGCCTTGCCCGGCCTGGCCGGCGCACTGGTGGCGGCTTCAGCGTTGTTCGTGATGGCCAATGCGGTGAATTTCATGGACGGCGCCAACGGAATCGCGATGGGCACAGCGCTGATCATCCTGGCAATGCTGGGGCTGATACTCGCTCCGCATGTGCTGCTGGCTCCGAGCCGGGAGGTGCCGGTTGCGCTGATGGGATTGCTGTTTGCCTCAGCCGCCGCAATTGCGGGCTTTCTCGTCTGGAACCTGAGGGGGCAACTGTTTGCAGGCGATGCTGGCGCGTTGTCCGTGGGAGGATTAATTGGCGGTGCGGCGATGCTGTTTTCGGTGAACGGTCCGGTTCTGGTGCCTCTCACACTTTGCCTGCCGATCCTGATCGACGTTTTCCTGACACTGGCCTGGCGGGCAAAGCACGGCCGGCCGCTCATGCAGGCGCATCGGGATCATGCCTATCAGCTGCTGCTTCGGGCCGGATGGACGCATGATCAGGTCGCGCGGCTCTGGTGGGGGATGACGGCGATGTGCGCCGGGGCGGTGATGGCGGGACCGTTC
>JBGTKN010000166.1:0-3157 GCA_041744615.1 Hyphomonas sp.
TCGCATCTTCAAGGACTACGAACAAATCGTCGCCCTTTGCTGCGAAGCCTGGACCAAGCTCACCAACCAACCGTGGACCATCATGTCCATCGGGCTCCGAGATTGGGCTCATGGATGATGATCAACGCAGGTTGGTATAAGGCCGTAGCCCGGCAGGTCAGGAGCGATCACCCGCCATCCGAGATCAACTATCGGCTCTGCAAGCGGGGCGAGAATGCGTCCATTACCTCCGCCGCCGTGGACGAGCATGACGGTGCCATTCGCCGGCCCCGATGGTGACCACTGATCACAACGGATCTTGTGACCGCGCACCAGCCGGCAGGATTCCGCTGGTTCCTGCGTCAGCTTGATTCCGAACTCTTCTGCGAGGATGTTTCGATAGTCTCTCCAGGAACGGCTGTTGTGAAAGCTTTTCATAAGCATATAATTGAGCAGAAGCTCAGGTTTTCCTACTCGGATTTTCGATGCCAGCTGAGAGCCAGAACAAGACTCCGAAACGCCTCTTGCGACGGGCTAAACAGTCGCGCTCGAAGGCTACTGTAAACGCTATCGTGGAAGCCGCTGCTCGGATTCTAGCTGACGACGGATGGCAGGGCGTCAACACGAACGCCATCGCCAGGCGCGCAGGTGTTTCGGTCGGATCGGTCTACGAATACTTCCCGGACAAACAGGCTATTCTGGCGGTGATCATCGACCGGCATCTGGCCGGAGGAGAAGCCATGCTGGCTGACGCCGCCAACGGTCTTGTTGGCGGTATGGAAGTTGATGATGTTGTCAGTGCTCTGGTATCTGGCTTCATTCGTCTGCATCAGGATGATCCGCGCCTTCATCGTGCCCTTGCCAGCGACGTCCCGATCTCGGCTGCCCAGCGCAAGCGGATCGCAGCTTTGCGCTCCACAATCATCACCCTTGTCACCGCTGTCCTTTCGGATCATGTCGACGAGGCTGAACTCAAGGCTACGCTGCTTGTCGATACTGCAGATGCGCTTACCCACAAATGGATCGTTGATGAGATCGGATTGCCCGCATCGGCAGACACCATGGTCGCCCAGGCATCGAAAATGCTGAAGGGTTACTTGTCCACATGACGTGCGCGAGATTCAGCCAGCAGCAACCAAAGTGACCGGTCGAGCCATCAGAACCCGAGAGCCGATCTCTGTTTTGGGCCAAAACTCGACACTTTGGTCATCTCGCCGCCTATTCCGTGCAGGCGCCCCAGAAGCTGTCGATACCTGGCAGGTCGCCTTCGGTGAGGATCTGTTCGGGCACGAAGATCTGGAAATCCTCCTCTGGCACCACACGTATGTAGAGAGTGCGCGCGAGGCTGCCCGGTGTCTGTTCCGGCTCGTTCCAGCATCCCGGCGCGATGGCGCCGAAAGTCAGTTCATTCTCCCCCGGCGCTTCCGTCTTCAGGCGGACGAGTTCCTGGCTCAGCGCCGCCAGTCGGGGCCGGTCCTCGGGCCGGGTTGAATAGGTCCAGATAGAGAAACCTTCCCTGGCTTCCGACGCCAGGAATGGACTGTCGAAGCCTAGTGACGCGCTGAGCGGAAAGCTCTCGGCTATATCGACGCCGAGGCGAGGGCTGATCACGTTGATCTGCAGGTAAGCGCCGTCATCATAGGCGCGGAAGGCTGATGGGATGCGCATCGCGAGCGCAATCCGGGAGAGGTCAAGCTGTGTCGGGTCGAGTGCCGGCTCCGGTGGCTGCGATGGCTCAGCGGTGCGGACACTTGACTCCTCGACCGTCATCGGACCTTCGGGAGACGCCGTCTCCGGTTTGGGCGAACAGGCCGCCAGAAGGAGGGCTGCGGCGGCAGCAACGAAGGCGAAACGCATGGCTCAGCTTCCTTTCACGATCATGATGGCCGGATCATCGTGGAATGCTCACCCCAAAACCGCGGCCACGTCCAGCGCCGGAATTCAAGGACAGTCATACTCGGCCTCGGCGCCGCCATCCTCCGTGCGCGAAAGGGCGAGGAAGGTACAGCCTTCCGGCGATGCGGCGCGCGCTGCCTGTTCGAGCTCGGCGGGCAGTGTGTCCTCGCCTTCCTGGATGCGGAAACTGCCATCGGTGACCAGCGACAACTTCAGCTTGAAGCCCTCTCCGTCGAGCGGCGCGACGAAAAAGTTGAAATTGCCGGTGCCGATTGTCTGGGGCGCGAGGCCGTTCCAGCTGGACGCGCTCCATTTCATCTGCGGCGCGCCGCCGCCGGATGCGCAGGCGGCGAGCCCGAAAAGACCCGCCGCTAGAAGTGAAACTGATTTCATGTGGGCCTCCTGCCGTCGCCGGCAGTCTAGCCCCAATTGGTCGCCCTAGAAACTGACCTTCGGGGGCTCATCCATTGCGGCGCGGCTGTCAGCGCCGACATCGAAGAACTCGCGGCTTTCGAAACTGAAACTTCCGGCGATGATCGAGCCGGGGAACTGTTCGCGGGCCGTGTTGTAGTCCTGCACGGCCGAGTTGTAGAATCGGCGGGCAGCGGCAAGCTTGTCCTCGATCGAGGACAGCTCACGTTGCAGCTGCAGGAAGTTGGTGTTGGCCTTGAGGTCGGGATAGGCTTCGGCGAGCGCGAAGAGCTTGCCGAGCGCCTGGGTCAGCGCGCCCTCGGCGCGGGCCATGTCGCCTGCAGTATTGGCCGCCTGCGCGGCGTTGCGCGCGGCAATCACCTGCTGGAACGTCTCCTGCTCGTGTGCGGCGTAGCCTTTGACGGTCTCGACGAGGTTCGGGATCAGGTTCTGGCGCTGCTTCAGCTGTACATCCACATCCGCGAAGGCCTGATTGACGCGCTGGCGCTTCATCACGAGGCCGTTGTAGATGAGGATGATCAGACCGGCGATCGCGACGATCACCGCCAGTACGATTAGAAACAGGTTCATGGGTGCCCCTTCCATGGGTTCGACACCCTAGGCCTAGCGGCGAGGCGGCTGATCCGCAACCCTGAGCCTCCGCCGCCCGCCTTCAGGTTTCGAGCTCCGCCTTGAACCGCGCCAGCACGTTGACCACCTGCGCCGCGTGCGGCCCGATCCAGCGGTCATGTATCTCCTTGATCGGCATGGCATTGAGATAGTTCCAGCGCACCCGCCCCACCTTGTGGGCGATCACGAGGTCCGCCGCCTCCAGCACCTTGAGATGCTGCATCACCGTGCACCGGTCCAG
>JBGTKN010000167.1:0-2459 GCA_041744615.1 Hyphomonas sp.
CGCTTGTGGGGCGCACCGACTTCCGCCGCCGTGAAGAGGCCTGCCGCAAGGCGGTAGCCCATGCCGACCAGTCCTGCGGCGACTTCGGGGAAGCCGAGGCGGAGATGATGGGCGACATTCTCGAGGAAGACGAAGGGCGGCTCGACCTCGGCGATGATGCGTGCGACATGGGGCCAGAGGTGGCGCGGGTCGTCCGCGCCCCGGCGCTTGCCCGCGACCGAGAACGGCTGGCACGGATAGCCCGCAGTGACGATGTCCACCGCGCCGCGCCACGGGCGGCCGTCGAAGGTTCCAACGTCGTCCCAGACAGGCGCGCAATCCAGGGACGCGTCTTCCATCCGCGCCACGAGAGTGGCTGCGGCGAAGGTTTCCCGTTCGACATGGCCCACAGCACGATATCGGGGGACGGCGATGGCGAGCCCGAGGTCGAGCCCACCTGCGCCGGAGCAGAGCGAGAGGCCGAACAGGTCTCCGGCTCCGGAAGCGCGTCCGGAGGAAGGTAAAGCCAGGTCATGCATCGCCTCAGCGTGGGTTGGCCGTCAGATCGGCGAAGTTCTCACCGGTCCCGTCCAGCACGGCCTCGTGGCCGGTGAATTGCTGCCAGCGCTGCACGGCCACATCGACATAAGCCGGGTTCAGTTCGATCCCGAGGCACACACGACCCGTGGTTTCCGCCGCGATCAGGGTGGTGCCAGACCCCATGAAGGGCTCGTAGACCGCCTGGCCCGGGCTGGAATTGTTGAGGATCGGCCGACGCATGCATTCGACGGGTTTCTGCGTTCCGTGCACGGTTTCCGCGTCCTGATCCTTGTTGGCGATCTGCCAAAGCGTCGTTTGCTTGCGATCACTGGCCCAATGGCCCTTGCCGGTTTTCTTCACGGCATAGAGACATGGCTCGTGCTGCCAGTGATAATCTCCGCGGCTCAGAACCAGGCGATCCTTGGCCCAGATGATCTGGGACCGGATCTTGAAGCCGGAGGCCTCGAGGCTCTCGGCAACCGTCGTCGCATGAAGCGCGCCGTGCCAGACATAGGCCACATCGCCCGGGAATAGCGCCCAGGCCTCGCGCCAATCGGCACGGTCATCATTCAGCACCTTGCCGGTGCGCTTGGTGGCGGCAGCCCCTGCCTTGTTGCGCCAGCCGGGATCGTACTCAACGCCATAAGGCGGATCGGTCACCATCAGGAGCGGCTTCACATCGCCCAGCAGACGGCCCACGTCCGTGGCCACTGTCGCGTCACCGCAAAGCAACCGATGCTTGCCAAGCAGCCAGAGATCGCCAGGGCGGCTGATCGGGGTCTCGGGCGCCTCCGGAACATCATCCTCGCCCTCTCGGGACGCGGCCTCAGGATCGACATCTCCGGCCAACAGCGCCTCGAGTTCAGCGTCATCGAAACCGATAAGCGACAGATCGTAGTCCTCGGCCAGCAGGTCGTTCAGTTCGGCCGAAAGAAGCGCCTCATCCCAAGTACCGAGTTCCGTCAGCTTGTTGTCAGCGATGCGATAGGCCCGGCGTTGCGCGTCGGTCAGATGGCCCAGAACGATTACAGGCGCCTCGGTCAGCCCAAGCTGCGTGGCAGCCAGCACGCGGCCGTGACCCGCGATCAATTCGCCGTCGTCAGCGACCAGGCAGGGAACGGTCCAGCCGAACTCCGCCATGCTGGCGGCGATCTTGGCGACCTGATCCGCGCCATGCGCCTTCGCGTTCTTCGCGTAGGGCTGGAGGCGCGACAGAGGCCAGGTCTCGATCGCGTCCGGGGCGAAGCTCAGCGTCATGGTGGGCAAGGTTCCTCGGTCGTGTGGATGCCGGTGGCTTCCGGACTCCGGATGCCACGCTGGACTCCACACGGGGTCCAGCGGCCACCTGCGGTGTCCGGTCGGAAGGCCAGTGTTCATTGGTGTTTGCGCGGCGCGCGCGAGGCTCCGGCTTCGGGGTGGCTTCCCAAAAATCCGGCCCTGTCGCTGGCGATGTCCCGCGCTTCGCCCGCCAGCATACGAATGTCGCCAGGAAGGAACCGGAAACTGCCGTGGGCTGGACCCCGGCCGGACCCTCGCTGGATACCGGGGTCCAGGTGGCCCCCGTCAACGCAAAGGGGAGAGCGAGCTTTCCAGCGCACTCTCCCCATCTTGCCTTCGGAATAGCACGATCATGTTGCAGATGTCGAAGGAAAAAGTGTTGCAACACATTGGAGTCACTGCGCATTCAGGCGCGCGGCGATCTTGGTCAGCGCCAGCTGCCAACGCCGCCATGCGGTCGTGCGGTCGCACCCCAGTTCGCCGCTGATCTGCTTCCACGGCACACGGGCCGCGCGGGACCAGACGAGCTTGCGCTCCGCCTCCTCGATCCAGAGCACCCAGTCGAAGGTCTGCTCGAGCCGGGTGATCGCGGCGGCCGAGGGCCAGACCCGCATCGGCTGCGGCTCCATCGCCGCGATCTCGCGGCTGGTCCGCACGATGTC
>JBGTKN010000168.1:0-4634 GCA_041744615.1 Hyphomonas sp.
CGTTCCGGCCTCGATGTCCGGCGTCAGGATCACGATGTGATCGACGCCGTTGATCATGCTTTCGCGCTCGCCTGCGGCAGGCAGTCACCCACGCCCTTGAAGCCGGGCAGGGCCTCGACGCGAGCAAACCATTTGCGGACATTCCCATAGGGCTGAAGGTCGATCCCCGCCTGCGTCGCATAAGCCGCGATGCCATAGATATCGAGATCGGCAATCGTCACGCTTTTGCCTACCAGCCACTCGCGCCCGTCAAGCAACATGTTGAGTTCCTTCAGCGCCGCCAGCGCGGTCTGCAGGTTCGCTTCGGCAATCGCCTCGGGAAACTTGAAGAATCCGAGCTTCGCCGCGCGGGTGCGATAGATGCCGGTGGTCAGGTTGCCCGCGCCCCAGAGCTGCCACTCCCGCGCGCGCAACCGCTCGCCCCGGTCTTTACCGCCAAACTTGCCGGTTTCGTCGGCGAGATAGTCGAGGATCACGGAGGACTGGCTCAGGCAATAATCGGTCTGATGGTCTTCCATCACCGGCACCTGGCCATACCGGTTCTTGATGAGGAAAGCGTCTGCCTTGTGCGCCCCGGCCCGCAGGTCGACATGCTCATAGTCGAATGGCGTGCCGGTAAGACGCAGCATCAGCCCGACCTTGTAGGTCGGGCCGGACGCAAAGATTCCGTGCAGAGTGTAACGGGCCATGGGAATTCCTCAGGTGACTTTTTCACCCGCAGTTACCACCAAGCCCCAGAACTTGGCGAGCCCCGCTGCAAGGAGGGTTCAGCGACCCGTAGGCCATAGGCCGAAATCCGACACGCCAAGCGCCAACACCGCCCCGCTACAGCCCTTCAAACAACGCCGTAGACACATACCGCTCCGCGAAGCTCGCGAGGATCACGACGATGGTCTTGCCCGCCATGTCCGGCCGCTTGCCGAGCTGCACCGCCGCATGCGCCGCCGCGCCTGACGAGATGCCGCCCGGAATGCCCTCGATCTTCGCGAGCTTGCGCGCCGCCGCAATCGCGTCGCTGTTCGACACTTTCAGCACTTCATCGATCAGGCTCGTATCCGCGTTGCCCGGAATGAACCCCGCGCCGATGCCCTGGATCATGTGCGGCCCCGGCGCGCCGCCGGAGAGGACGGGCGAGGCTTCCGGCTCGACCGCATACATCCGTAGGTCCGGTTTGCGCGGCTTCAGCACGCGGCCGGCGCCGGTAAACGTTCCGCCCGTACCGATGCCGGAAACGATGGCGTCAACCTTGCCGCCGGTATCGGCCCAGATTTCCTCGGCGGTGGTCTTCTCGTGAATCGCCGGGTTCGCCGGATTGTCGAACTGGCTCGGGCTGACCGAGCCGGGGATCGACTCCAGCAGCTCTTTCGCCTTCGCAATGGCGCCGCCCATCCCCTTCTCCTTCGGCGTCAGCTCCAGCTCGGCGCCCAGATAGGCGAGCATCTTGCGCCGCTCGATCGACATCGATTCCGGCATGGTGAGGATCAGCCGGTAACCGCGCTGCGCGGCGACAAAGGCAAGGCCGATCCCGGTATTACCAGACGTCGGCTCGATCAGCGTCCCGCCGGGCTTCAGCTTGCCTTCCGCTTCGAGACCCAGGATCATCGCAAGTCCGATCCGGTCCTTCACGCTGGCCAGCGGATTGAAGAACTCGAGTTTGAACAGCAGCTCCGCGCCGACGCCTTCCGCCTTCGCAAACTTCTCCGCCCGCACCAGGGGCGTCGAGCCAATCGTCTCCAGGATCGACCCATACACCCGGCCACGCGGGCCATCGAGCGTGACGCCGCTCTCGAGTTTCACCGTTCCAGACATGGCGGTCTCCCTTCAGAGATAAACTTGAACCCCGAATATCGGCCCGCGCAGGGCGATACGCAACCAATGGCCGTGTTTAGCTGGGCTGATATCTGACCTCGTAAAAGTTCCCTGCCCCTCTCGAGGACGAGAAATCGTATACGATTGCCGAGCAAGCCTCCTCAAGATGAGGAGGGGACATCTCAGCTTTTGTGGGGCGCGAAGCCTCAGCACTTCGCGCAGCCACCCACCGACCCCAGCAGCTTGGCATCCTTGTCTGCGCCCGGCAGCGGCGTGGTCAGCAGGCGGTCGCCGACGAAGATCGAATTGGCCCCGGCCAGCAGGCAGAGCGCCTGTCCTTCCGGGCTCATCGACTCGCGGCCCGCCGAGAGGCGCACCCAGCTTTGCGGGAAGACGATGCGGCAGGTAGCAATGGCGCGGACGAGTTCCAGCGTGTCGAGCTCTTCGCTATTGCCAAGCGGCGTGCCCTTGATCGGCACGAGCTTATTGACCGGCACGCTTTCCGGATGCGGTGTCAGCTTGGAGAGTTCATGGATCAGGCCGACGCGGTCAGCGCGGGATTCGCCCATCCCGAGGATCCCGCCGCAGCAGAGCTTGATGCCGGCGGTGCGGCACCGGCCGAGCGTTTCCAGCCGGTCATCATAGGTCCGTGTGCTGACAACGTCGCCATAATACTCGCGCGAGGTATCGAGGTTATGGTTGTAATAGTCGAGCCCGGCCGCTTTCAACGCTTCAGCCTGACCCTCCTCGAGCATGCCGAGCGTGACGCAGGTCTCGAGACCCTCGGCCTTCACGGCGGAAATCATCTCGGCGACCTTGGGCAGGTCGCGGTCCTTCAGCGAGCGCCAGGCCGCGCCCATGCAGAACCGGTCGGCGCCATTGGCTTTCGCGCGACGGGCCGTCTCGACGACCTCTTTGAGGGGCAGAAGTTTCTCGGCCTTGAGGCCGGTGTCGAACTTGGCGGACTGGCTGCAATAGCCGCAATCTTCCGGGCAACCGCCCGTCTTGATCGACAGGAGCTGGGATTTCTGCATCGCACCATCCGGCCAGTTGGCGGCCTTCACGGCGAGGGCGCGGGCTATCAGCTGGTCGAGCGGAAGTTCATAAACCGCCGCGATCTCGTCGCGGGTCCAGTCCTGACGGGGGTTAGAATCGAAAGCCATGGCGCGTTCCTTTGTCTGTAAGCGGATTAACCGATGATACCGGTCAAGGCGGCGCGAGCAGCAAGCTGGGGGCTCATAAGATGGGTGCGGCCACCTCGTCCCTGACGGCCTTCGAAATTACGGTTGGAGGTCGAAGCACAGCGCTCGCCGGGCGCGAGGATGTCCGGGTTCATGCCGAGGCACATGGAACAACCGGGCTCGCGCCATTCGAAACCGGCCTCTAGGAAGACGGCGTCGAGCCCCTCTTCTTCCGCCTGCGCCCGCACAAGCCCGGAGCCCGGCACGACCATCGCGCGTACACCAGGCGCGACCTTGCCGGTCCTGGCGATGGCGGCCGCGGCACGCAGGTCTTCAATACGGGAGTTGGTGCACGAGCCGATGAACACTCGCTGCACAGGCGTACCGGCAATCGGCTTGCCCCCTTCAAGGCCCATATAGGCGAGCGCGCGCTCGCAGGCGGCCGCTTTTACGGGATCGGCGAAATCCTCCGGGCGCGGAATATTGGCCGAGAGGCCAATCCCCTGCTCCGGGCTGGTGCCCCAGGTGACCGTCGGCTCGACGTCCTCGCCCTTGACGTGGAGGACATGGTCGAACACGGCACCATCGTCCGAGCGCAGCGTCTGCCAGTAGCGTTCCGCCATTTCCCAGGCGCCGCCTTTCGGCGCGGCGGGACGGCCCTTTACATAAGCGAAGGTCTTCTCGTCCGGCGCGACAAGTCCCGCGCGGGCGCCGCCTTCGATGGAGAGATTGCACAGCGTCATCCGGCCTTCCATCGACAGGGCGCGGACCGCCTCGCCCCGGTATTCGATGACATAGCCGGTGCCGCCTGCTGTACCGGTGATCGCGATGATATGGAGGGCAAGGTCCTTCGCGGTGACGCCCTCGCGCAACTGGCCAGAAACCTCGACGGCCATGTTCAGCATCTTCCGCGCCCGGAGCGTCTGTGTCGCCAGGACATGCTCGACCTCGGACGTGCCAATTCCGTGCGCCAGCGCGCCGAAGGCGCCGTGGGTGGACGTATGGCTGTCACCGCAGACAATGGTCATGCCCGGCTGGGTGCGTCCCTGCTCCGGGCCGACCACGTGCACGATTCCGTTGTTGATATCGCCCATCGGGAAAAACTGGATGCCGTACTCGGCGACATTGCGCGCCAGCGTTTCAAGTTGGTTGCGCGCTTCTGAATCCTTCACGCCTGCCAAGCCGAGGGACTGGTTCTCCGTCGGCGTATTGTGGTCGGCGACCGCCAGGGTCAGCTCCGGACGTCGCACGCGGCGGCCAGCGACCTTCAGGCCGTCGAACGCCTGCGGCGTGGTCACTTCATGGATCAGGTGCAGGTCAATATAGAGGAGGCTCTCGCCGGAGGCGGCGTCGGTATGGACGACATGCGCGTCCCAGATCTTGTCATAGAGAGTCTTGCCGGGCATTTGGGTCTCGCTCTTCGCGGCCGCACAATAGCGGCGGCGCTGGCCGATGGAAGCCTTGCCCATGCGAAAACGCCCCCGCCGGGAGGCAGGGGCGTTTTGGTGGATTCAGGCCAGTGGCCGAAAAGCCTATTCTTCTGCGGGCTTTTCAGCGGCGGCCGCCACGGCGGCAGCAGCTTCTGCGGCCACGGCGGCGGCAACGGCCACGGCGGCAGCAGCCGCTTCAGCTGCTTCGGCACGG
>JBGTKN010000169.1:0-4579 GCA_041744615.1 Hyphomonas sp.
CAACGCCCGAAGCGACGGGGGTGAGCGCTTCTGGCACAGGGCCAAGTTTTCTGCAGCTTCGCGACAATACCCCCGGCTGCCTTCCAAGCGGGCAGGGCAGGGGCCTGACGATCTGCCGGCCTTCTTCCTCCTAAAGCAGCCCTGGTTCGAATTCCTCGGGCCTCGGTTCCCCTGGCTTGGGCGGCACGATGCCGATCCGCCCCTCGGCCACGCCAAGCAGCAGGGTATAAGCGCGGTTTGCGAACTCAACTCCGAGGGCCGTCATCTCCGCATCCGAGATCAGGCGCGCCTTGTTCCAGGGTACGGCTCCGTCCGGGCCGTGCAGGCGTACCTCGGTCTCCAGGTTTCGGCGCAGGGGCGATGGCGGCACGTCCACCCCCTCGCGCAGTCGCCGGAACAACGGGCCTTCGAGGGCGAGCGTCACCAGCGGCCTGGAGATGATCGCCATCGAAGGCGTCTCCGTGAGCGGCGGCGCCTGAAGGCTCGGCTCCGGCATCCGCTGCGCCAACTCCGGATCAATCTCCGCAGGCCAACCGACCTTGCCGGGGACGGCCTCAATTTCGGCCAGCCCCTCCAGGATGGCGCCAAGACGGCCGCTTCCCCACCCGAGAAGCGAGCGATAGTCTGAATCGTCTATCCGGCGGACGTCTCGAAACGGGACCCGCCGGGGCCCCCATTTCACGACCACGTCGGCTTCGACACGGCCCGGGAATCGGCCCGCGTGCAGGTGCTCGAGCCGACGGGGAAGAAGGCCATGGAACGCCAGATCCAACGCCAGCTGGTTCAGCCATGTGCGTTGGCCAGGATCGAGCGTCGCTCCCAGTTTCATGTGGCTATACTCGCATCTCAGCGCTTAGCGCGCCACGCTCGCCACCTCCGACAAGGGCCGCAGCAGGGCCTTCCGGGAGTAGCGGAGTTTGCGCTCATAGGGCATGTGAGAACATTAGAAGAACGATATCGATTCGCGGCAGGAGCCAGAGCGGAGCATGTGTAGGCGCAGTCCCGCGCAGAAGGCGATCGACGACCGCGCCTTCCCGGTGCGGGTTAAGGTGCTCGTGCCCGAACGCGGCTTTGAAACCTTGCACGGCGATATGGATCGGTGGCTCGAGGCCGAGTTCGGGCGCGGGAACTATGCGCGGCACGGCGCGACCGGCTCGCTCGCCGACGCGGCCGCCTGGTATTTTCTCACGGTGGACGACGCCCGTGCCTTCGTGGCCGCCTTTCCCTCGCTGGCGCTGGCCGACGGCACCGATCACCCAACCTATCAATCACCGCACCTACCGTTCGGGCGCGGCGCAGAGTGGAGCGACCCCGTGTGCAATCTTTACTCGATGCTCAAATCGCAGGAGGCCATGCGGCGGCTGTTCGAGCCCCTCAACGATCGCGCGGGCAACATGCCGCCCTTGCCGGGCATCTATCCGGACTACAGCGCGCCCATCATCCGCAATGGCGCGGACGGCCGGGAGCTCGCCATGGCGCGCTGGGGCATGCCGACGCCGCCGCAATACATGGCCGGCAAGCAGGTCGACCGGGGCGTCACCAATATCCGCCGGGTCAGCTCGTCCCACTGGCGGCCCTGGCTCGGGCCCGACCATCGCTGCCTTGTGCCGTTCACGAGCTTCGCCGAGAACGAGACCCAGCCCGACGGCTCCCGTCCGCCGGTGTGGTTCGCCTTTGACGAGTCCCGCCCGCTCGCCTTATTCGCGGGCATCTGGGCGCCATGGACGTCCGTGCGCAAACTCAAGGAGGGAAAGATAACGGCCGAGTTTTTCGGCTTCCTCACCACCGAACCGAATGCGGAAGTGCGCGCCGTGCACCCCAAGGCCATGCCGGTCATCCTTACCGAGGCCTCCGAGTGGGAGGCCTGGCTGACCGCGCCCTGGAGAGAGGCGCAGGCGCTGCAGCGTCCACTACCGGATGGTGCGCTCAGGATCGTGCTGCACGGGGAGAAGGAAGACACCGGATCGCCGCCGCGCAGGGCAGGGCAGGGGTCGACGACCGCCTGTTAATTCTCAGATCCTCGTGTCGCCCCCAGGGCCAGTTCCGAATGTCGCTGGACACCGTACGCTATTAGGCGCGCATGTCGTCGTCGTTCGGCACCCGGCCGTTGGGCGTGTACTGGTCCACCGCGTTCGGCAATTCACGTGAGAGTCGAGCCAGGAGTTCTTCGCGTGACAGGCCGGTCTGCTGCGTCAAGTCGTCGAGAACGTCGGGCCCGATCGCTTGCTCAAGGTCGCGTGGCTCCACGGTCTTGTTTGGCCCGGTGCCGACCCATGAGTCGACGGCCTCTCCGTGGCCGTTCTGGCGGAAACGGTTCGAAAGCTCACTCAGGCCGCCGCCAAGCAGGCCGCCCAAGCCGCCACTGCCCGCACCCCCGCCGAGGTTGCCCAGCAAGCCGCCAAGGCCGGACGACCCACCCGCTCCGCCTCCGCCCATGCTGGTGCCGTCGGCACCACGGTTGCCCAGCATTTCGGAGAGCCGGTCCCGGTTCTGGTAGCCCGCCACGGCCAGGAGGCCGAGGAGGGCAGTCATGGAGGGGAAGCCACGGGCCATGTCGATGATCCTTTGATCGAGGGGCAGGACGCCCCGAGGGTCGAGAAACCTGTCAGACGCCGCGGCTTCGCGAGAAGGCGCCCCATATGGCCAGGACGAGGATGGCGCCTACGACCGCGCCGATCAGCCCCGCTCCTTCGCCGGGGGCGTACCAGCCGAGCGCCTGCCCAAGCCAAGTGGCGAGGAAGGCGCCCAAGACGCCTAGGATTGTGGTCAGGATGAAGCCCGAGGGCTCATTGGGGCCGGGCATGATGAACTTGGCGATCACGCCGGCCACGAAGCCGATGATGATTGTCCAGATGAAGCCCATTGCGGTTCTCTCCGAGGGTAGAAGCGTCGCGGAAGGCAGCCGGGGCCGCCCACGCCAGGGTACTGTGTGAGAGGGCGATGCGTGAGGTTATCCAGCTCTAGCCCACATGACGAAGGTCGCCGCCGCACTCGGCGCGAACGGCGAGTGGATCATAACTGCGTCGTGGTGGTCTTCAAGCGCCGCGGCCAAGGCCGGGACGTCAAGGGGCGGGGGCAGGGGGAGAGCGGTCGTCCGCCGCCACGTCGATGGACGGCAGGAAAGCGCCACAAGCTGCCATTCTCTTTAGCGGCGAAATTGCTGCACTCGTCGCGCCGTGCTCGACGCGCAGGATGTGAATCGAGTTTCGTGCTTCATAAAATTCAATAAGCTCATCTCTCAGCCATGGCTCAACAATTCCCAAAGTGCCGGCGCATTCAGCGTTGCGGTCAAAACGCACTTTGGACTGGTCAGTTTTCCCCACGCCTTCATAAGTAGGAATAATAGCCTTTCCGTCGTGCTCAAGATGCTTCCTCAGAGCATCCATGCTGGCGGCAGGAATGGAGATCTGCTTCTTCGTTGGAAATTCGATAAGCTCGATCACTCTTGGGTTTTCAGAATTGTTGACAAACAACACATGATGGAGGGATGCCTCATACATAGATGCATACGCTAGGACTTGAAGGCGAATCTGAGCCCTCTGTAGCCAACCGTGCGCTTCTAGACCTTCCAACAACTTATAGATGTATCTCGCGGCTAATAAATTCTTCTCCTAAGCGACGCGCAAGGTTTTGGTCGTCGATAAAGTCGAAAAATGAAAGATGCCATTCCTCGGTCCCGATATGCTTGCAGGCATACTCATTGACAGCCAGCTTGATCTCTTTTGTGAAAGGCATTCTGCACACACCTCAAACGTCGAACCCATAGCTTACGACGGTAGAATTTGCCTATGCAATGGCCGCAGGCTACCGATGCTTCGGCAGGGCGCCCAGCGTCGCTGTCTCCCGCTTCGATGTCGCTGATGGGCCGTTCGCGTGTAGCGGCCTCAGGACGTGCGCTCCGGGGTGCCCCTCACGAGATCCGATAATGCCCTTTATCGGGCGGAAAGGCGGACGTTGGAAGGGCAGGGCACGCGGTCTGCCGAGCGCCACAGAAGGGTCTTTATCCGCCTGGATCACCCCCGGTCAGGCCAGTGCCGGTCGGATGGACCTTGCGGACGCACTGGCATATATTGCCAATGCCACCGGAGGAGGCTGCAATGGGAACCAGAAACGTCGTGCTGACGGATGCGCAATCTGAGCTGGTCGACCAGCTGGTCGTTTCGGGACGTTATCAGAACGTCAGCGAGGCGCTCAGGGCCGGCCTGCGCCTGCTCGAGCGCGAGGAGGCAGAGCTCGGCGACCTGAGGTCCCGTCTCAAGGTTGGCTTGCACCAGGCGCGCGCAGGCGATCTGGCCGATGGTTCCGGAGAGGACGCCATTCGGCGCGCCTTCGCCGCGGCGCGCGAACGTAGCTGATGCCGAAGCCTTGGCGGCTGACGCGTCAGGCCGAGGTATCTTTGACCAGCATCGCCCAATGGACGATCAAGTCTTTCGGTCCGCGCCAAGCCGAGGCTTATGAGGACGACCTGATCGAGCGATGCCGGGCGATCGCCGACGGAACGGCGCAGTCGCAGAGCTGCCGCCGCATCATGGATCCGGACCTTCCCGACGATCTGCGCTTCACCCGCATAGGCCAGCAT
>JBGTKN010000170.1:0-2392 GCA_041744615.1 Hyphomonas sp.
GTATCTCGGATCCGCCCCGACCGCGACGGCCGCGAACCGCGGTATCGAAGACCGACGCATCAAATTGGGCTGCGTCATGCCCGGCGAGCCGCCCGCCGTTTTCGGGGACGCCATGCGGCGGCTCAGCACCGCCGCCACTTACCTCTATGTTGATGGTTCGAGGTACTGGTACGGCACGCAACCGACAGTGACCAAGCTTGCCGAGGACCGGGCCGAACAGCTGAGGCGCGACCCCGACAAGATCGCCGAAGAGATCGGGAAGCGGCTCAGGTCTGATCTCAAAAGCCAGGGCGATTTTCGGCGTATCCATATCACGCCACAGTCTGGTGCAGATGTGGCGGACGATATGGATGCGCGCTTGGTCGTGCTCAGCGTCGAACAACCGTACAGCAAGGATGCGTCGAACCGGGCGCAGGCTGCCGCCACTTCGATCCTTGAGGCACGTGGAAACGCGCCACGGCTTTACCGCAATACGCTGTCCTTCCTCGCCGTCGACCAGACACGCCTGCAAGACCTCGACGAGGCGGTCCGTCGATACTGTGCGTGGAAGTCGATCCACGATGACCGCAATATGCTGAATCTCGATCCCCACCAAGTGCGACAGGCCGAGACACAGATGGCGGCGGCGGAAGGCGCCGTAATCGCGCGATTGCCGGAAGCCTTTCAATGGCTCCTCGTTCCGGTACAAGTGGATCCTTCCGCCATTGTGACGTGGGAAGTATTTCGGTTGACTGGGCAAGATGCCCTTGCGCTAAGGGCTTCCAAGAAATTGAAGTCAGAGGAGTTGCTGGTTCACGTCATGGCCGGCACGAGACTACGGCATGAATTGGATTCCGTGCCACTCTGGCGAGGCGACCACGTATCATTAGGTCAACTGCAGGAAGACTTTGCGCGCTATCAGTATCTGCCTCGCTTGACAAGCCCGGAAGTTGTTGTGGCTGCAGTAAAGGATGGCCTTGGTCAGATGCTTTGGCGCGAAGAAGGCTTCGCCTATGCGGATGGCTTCGACGAGTCGGCGCAGCAATATCGTGGTCTGAGGTGTGGCCGACCCGTCCACATAATCGACGATCGGGCGGGGCTTGCTGTGAAGCCGACTATTGCGCTCGCTCAGGAAGAGCGTCTGAAGCCGGTACCTGCACCCATACCCGAAGGGTCTGGGGCTTATGGCGTCACAGTCACTGCGGCTGGGGGCAACGCCGGGAGTGGGCTGGAAGAAGGGCCGACAGGCGGTCAGGTTCCCTTCTTGACTCAAGCAAGGCCGGCGCCGCTTCGCTATTACGGGACAGCGGACCTCGATCCCTCCCGTGTCGGACGCGACGCCGGGCGGATAGCAGAGGAAGTGATTGCTCATTTGTCGGGGCTCATGAACGCCGAGGTAAAGGTCACCATCGAAATCGAAGCTTCGCTCCCTGAAGGCGTGCCGGAGAACGTATTGCGAACCGTTACTGAAAATAGCCGAACCCTTAAGTTCACAGTGTCGGGGTTTGAAAAATCGAATGAATGAACATCGCCAAAGCTTTGGATCAATTCAAGGGATTTTTGATCTGTCAACGGCGGCGGAAAACTCGGCCACGCGGCGGCGCAAAACCAGGCCAGTGGCGGGGCGCCAAGTGCCATGGCCCGCGCGCTGATCACATAGCTGGCGTGGGCCATGGCGCTTTGGCCCGCAGGGCCAACTTTGCGACGGTGGATCAGGCGGTGGCTTCGGCTTTCTGAGCGCGGCTCTGACCGAGCCGGTAGCTGTCGCCGTTCATCTCGATGATGTTGACGTGGTGGGTCAGCCGGTCGAGCAGGGCGCCGGTGAGACGCTCGGAGCCGAAGACCTACCGCTCGTTTCATCCCGGTGGTGACTCACCGAGGGAACCCGAGCCGGCCCCGGGGACTTATCATATCGGCACCGCGCGGTGCGCGCGGGAAGGAAGGAACCTGCATGGCGAACCTCGAACTGGCGCGCGACGATCCCGCAACGCTTCTCTGGACCCAGCTTGAGGGCACGCGGGCCGGAATGCTCGGTCTTGTCGGCGGCGACGATCACCTGCAACCCATGACCCATCACGGCGAGCGCGCGACGGCGACGCTGTGGTTCCTGACGCGGCGCGACACGGAGCTGTTCGCGTCGCTGTCGGCCGCGCACAGCGCTCAGTTCGTCATCGCCTCGCCCGAACAGGACTTCTACGCCTCCATGCGCGGCGAACTGTCCGAGAAGCGCGACGAGCGGGTTCTCGACACGATGTGGAACCGGGTGTCAGCCAGCTTCTACGATGGCGGCAAGACCGACCCGCAGCTGGCGATGCTCGCTCTGCGGCTCAAGGAGGCGGCGATCTGGGCCTCCACAGGCAGCACGCTGGTGTTCGCCTGGGAGATAGCGAAGGCGAACCTGAGCGACGGACCG
>JBGTKN010000171.1:0-1620 GCA_041744615.1 Hyphomonas sp.
GAACGCCCCGGTCGGCCGAACACCGGGTTTCGCCTATCGCCAGCCGCCGCAGGAGCTGCCGGGCGCGCCGGACAGCCTCTACGCGCTCGACCGGCACATCGAGGAGTTCGCGGCCTGGAAGGAGGCCGAGAAGCCCGGCTGGCTGAGGAACGCGGGATGCCGCCTGAGCTCGATGCGGACGGTGATCCGCGAAGCGTTCGGCGCGACGACCTGCGGCGAGGCGACCGAGGAGTTCTGGCGCGAGTTCTTCGATCTCTACGCGCGCCTGCCGAAGGATCATCACAAAGACGGTCTGACGACCTTCGAGTGCATCGCCGCGGCAGACGCCGCACGTGAGAGGCGCAACGCCGATATCGAGGCGCTGCGCGCCATCGACGCGTCGCGCGGCGATATCGACACCGCGATGGCCGAGGCCGCCACGGCCGACCGGCGCGTCTCGGCCGCGACGCTCTACGCCTACCAGCAGCTCGCCCAGCAGATCATGGTCTTCGCCGTGGAGAAAAACCGGGCGCCGAAAAACTCCATGGCGAAGGTGATCTGGAAGAAAAAGAAGCTTGAGGACATGCAGGCCGCCGAGCGGGACGCGCCGCGCCTACCATGGGGCGACAAGGCGAACGCGCTGTTCGCCTCCACCGCCTTCACGACCAAGCAGGACGACCCGGGTGAGCCGCTCTTCTGGTTGCCGGTCATGGCCTATCTGATGGGCTTCCGCATGGAGGAGGCCGCGCAGCTCAGGCTCAAAGATTTCGAAAAGATTGAGGGCGTACCCTGCATTCGAATTCAGAAGAGCGATCGCCAACATCTCAAGAACCGGTCCGCGCGGCGTCTCCTGCCGATCCCTGACGCCCTGATCGAGCTCGGGCTGCTGAAACTCGTGGCGCTGCGCTTCGAGCAGGGGCAAGAGTGGCTTTTTCCGTATCTTGAGAGATCGAAGGACCGCGACCGAATGTCCGGCCCGTTTTCGAAGGTGTTCACCGCCTATCGTCAGGAGAACGGGCTCTATGATCCTCGACGGGACTTCCACAGCCTGCGCGCGGACTTCAACGTTCGCATAAAGGGTGCCGGCGCCATCCTCGAGATCCGCAAGAAACTGATGGGGCACCGGATGGATGACGTCACCGAGAAGCACTACGATCCTGAGGGCTCGGGGATTTTTCAGTTCCACGCCGCCGTGAACTCCCGCAGGTTCTACATCTCGGGCATCCGGCGGCCGTTCGCGACAGGCGGTTCCGAGGAGCCGGCCCGCCCGCGGCTGAGCCTCGTTCGTTGACAACGCCGCAGCAGCAGCCCCCGGAATGGGGGCTGCTGCTTGTCGACGCTCGCGCAGGACGCTCTGGACCTTCTCATGCGCCGAGCGAGCGCTGAGGACCAACCCATGGGCGATGGCTAAAGGGCAATCCTCCGGACGACGGCCGCCATTTCATAAGCGCTGGCGGTCGGCAGCCAGAAACTTGGCTAAGCGAGGGGTAAACCGTACTCAGTTCCCTCTGAACAACACCCAAGAGGCTGATATTGCGTGGGAAAGCGCGGATTTTCGTGGCGGCGGCCAGCAGGGTTGCATAGAATCCGGCTTGTAACCCTGCAATTCCGGACCGCCCCATGAAGCACCGCCCCCGCCCT
>JBGTKN010000172.1:0-10656 GCA_041744615.1 Hyphomonas sp.
GCCTCTTCCATCTCGGCGGCGCGGGCGGCGAGTTCGGCCAGCAGCGGCTGCACGGCGGCGATCGGATCGCGGGTCTGGACTGTATCGGGCATGAGCGAGACCTAACCTTTTTCCGCGCCGCTTCAAAGCTTCAGTTCGGGATGGATTTTCGCCGGCGCCGCATGGCGCCAGGACATCACCAGCGCCGAGCGTAGCGTGACCGCGTCGCACACCTTGAGGCGGATCGAGGTCGCCCCCTTCTCGCCCCACTTGTTGGGCACCGGGAAGAAGATGTCCGGCTCGACCTCGCACAGCATCCGCTGTTCCTCCGTCGTGAGGAAGACGTTCGAGAATTCATGGTGGGGCGCCAGGGTGCAGAAGATCTTGCCCTTCGGCACATCGACCCGGAAGTTCGCCCAGTCGAAATGCGGACGCTCCAGCGCGCGCGGCAAGGCAAGCGCGGCCTTGCGGAGGTTTGCCGGCGTGATCACAGCGACAGCGCGCCCAGGATCACCGCCGTGAGAAGCGCCGACAGCAGCACGAAGAGGTATATTACATCCAGCGTGATTGTCCGCAGGACCGAGGAATAGCCGCTGCGGCCATAGACAACACGGTTCAGCCGGTAGAGGTACCAATTCGAATAGACGATCAGCGCCAGTACGACCCAGCCAATGCCGACCAGCAGCGAAGCGAGGAAGCCCACCGACATCGCGAAGAACAACGCCGAATGGAAATGCAGCGACACAATCAGGTGGTCGAAGAACAGGAACTGGCGGCGCCAGAGATAGACCAGCGCCAGCAGCAGCGCATAGACCGGCAGCAGCACGAACATCAGGCGCGGAATCCATTCCTGCGTCTGGCGCGCCAGGCGGTCCGGATTGTCCATCACCTCCGCGAACTGCGCAGCGTCGCGGTCCCCGGCCTCGCCGGCAGCGCGCACAGAATCGAGGGCCTCCTTCGGCATGAAGCCTGCCCATTCGGGATCCGGCGGCGCCGCGGGCGCCTCCTCGCCGGCGTCGTCGGTTGCTGGCGGCGTAGGCACAAGACCTGGAATGCCGCCGGCCCAGAGGGCGTCCAGCTGGTCGAGACCCTGCAGGGCTTCCTGATAGTCCGCTTCGGACATCTCGCCCTCGGCATAGGCACGCTCGACATCGGCGCGGGCTTCCGCGATAGAACCCGCCTGGCCCGTGCCGATGTCAAAACCGCGCCCCGTCACCAGCGGCATGAGCACGAAGAAGATCAGCGAGGCGAGGACGTAGAGACGGAACGGCGGAATGAAGCGGGCGCGCTGGCCATCGAGATAGTGGCGGGTCATGCGGCCGGGCTTCAGCATCAGGTCTGGCAGCGTCTTCGCAATCCGTCCGTCAATCGAGAAAAAGGTCTCGAGGCTCTCGCTGACGAGGGACCAGAACGGGCGGCGGATGCTGTGGCCGCTCTGGCCGCAGGCATGGCAGAATTCACCGGCCAGTGACGCGCCGCAATTCAGGCAGTGCGTATCCTGCACCGGCCCCTTTGACCGGGAGAGCCCAGCGGCTGCATCAGCGCCGGCATGTTCGATGGCCGCATCGGCGGCCGAGCCGAATTCATCACTCATGTCTCGTCCTCCCCGGAAAGACGCCCCCTTCTCACAAGGACAAGGGCCGCGCGCAACCGCCTTCTGGCGGGCGCTGAGGTTAACGGAAGATTTTCGGCTTGTTAGCCTGGAACCGGACACCGGCGGCGCGATAGTGCGGGGCCTTGCCGTCCGGGGCGAGCGCGTAAGTCTGCTCGCGCAGGAACTCCATCAGGCCCCGGCGCTTGCCGGCAGCATCCAGCATCTCCGGCGTCAGCGTCTCGCCGACCTCGACCCGCAGCGTCTTGCCCATCCGGCGGCGCACTTCGCGAAAGACGAGCGCGAGGCGCAGCTCCAGCGACAGGTGCGAGGCGATCTGGAACAGGCGGGAGTTCTGGCCAACGAAGAAGATCGGCGTGACATGCGCGCGGCTCTGGGTGATCAGTTTCGCCGTGAACGGCTTCCATTCGTCGTCGACCGCCAGCGGATCAAACGGGCGCGGCGTCGTCGCCACACCCCCGCTCGGAAACACGACGATACAGCCGCCGCCCTTCACATGCGCCAGTGCCGCCTTGCGCATGGCGACATTCGCTTCGACAGCCTCGCGTGTGCCGCCGAAGTTGACGGGCAACAGATAGGGCCGCGCCTCCGGCACGCCGTCGAGCACGGAATTGGTGAGCACCTTGAAGTCCGGTCGCCGCAGACTGATCAGCCAGCTGATGACCAGACCGTCAAGCACGCCGAAGGGATGGTTCGCCACGACGACGAGTGGCCCTTCGCGCGGGATCAGCGCATGCTTGCTGGCGGAGAACTGGACATCGAGATCGAGCAGCCGGATGGCAGCCTCGAAGAACGGCACATCGCGCGAGAGATCGGCGCGGTAATGGTCATAGAGCTGTTTGATCTTGGGCTGGCCGGATAGCCGCTCCACCGCCTGCACGAGGCGCCGCTTCATCGGATCCTCGAAATAGGCGGCGTAGGAGAGATCGGGCTCGGTCTGGCTGAGGGTCAAAGCCGCCACATCCGCGCGAGGTTGTTCTTCTGCATGTCGGACGAGCCGCCGACGATGGGCATGCCGAGCAGGTCGCGCAGGTTACGCTCGATGTCGTAGGCATCCGAGAGGCCATAGGCAGCGATCACCTGCTGACAGGCAAGTCCGATCTCAACACCGGTATCGGCGACATAGAGCTTCGCCATGGCCGTCTCCGCTGAACAGGGCCGCCCTTCGCTCGCAAGCCAGGCGGCGTGGTAGAGCATATGGCGGCAGGCGGCGAGTTTCGTCCGTGCCGTGACGAGCTTGTGCGCGACCGCCTGGTGCTTGCCGATCGGCTTGCCGAACTGCACGCGCTCTCCGGCATATTTCCAGGCTTCTTCCAGCGCTGCGCGGGCGAGGCCGTAGGCAACCGCAGTGATCTCTATCTTCTCGACATCCAGTGCGCGCCCCGCCAGCGCTTTCCAGCCCTTGTTCCACTTGTCCGGCCCACCAACGATGGAGCTTTCAGGCAGGCGCACATCATCGAGGAACACGTCCATCGAATGGGTGTAGCGCAGGTTGGCGTGTTCGATGGCCTGCATGGTGACGCCTTTGGCGTTCGTCGGCACAAGGACGAACGTGAGATTGCCATGCCGGTCGCCCGGCTCGCCGGAGCGGCAAAGGCAGTAGATATAGTCCGCCCAGTCGGCGCCCGTGCACCAGCGCTTGGCGCCCTTGATGACGAGTTCGCCGTCCCTGCGCTCAACCCGCGTTTCGACGCTCGGCAGGTCGCCGCCGACATTCGGCTCGGAGAGGCCATAAGCAAGGAACAGTTCGCCGCGGGCGAGCTTCGGCAGCAGCGCCTCTTTCTGTTCCTTTGATCCATTCTCGGAGATGTTGAGACCGCCATAGAAGGCAGCATGGATATATGGCCCGGCCATGCTGGACCCGCCCTGGCAAAGTTCCTCGATCACGGCGGCGGCGGCGTAGATATCTTCACCCTGCCCGCCATACTCTTCCGGAATGGTCAGCCCGATCAGCCCCATCTCCGCGATCTCGCGAAACAGGGCGCGGTCCCAGGTCGCCGCCTTGTCCCATTCGCGTCGTTTCTCGCGCGGCATCTTCTCGCACACCCAGCGCGACAGCTGGCGGCGGATTTCGGAGACATGGCCGGGTTCGGGGGCGAAGCTGTTCATAGCGCTGTTGTCACCTGCCCGCCGATTTCGTCAAGCACGAACGGGGTCGTCTGGTAGGTCTGGTTGATCCAGTTGCCGAACAACAGATGCGCGTGGCTACGCCAGCGGTTCAGCGGCGGGCGCGCCGGATCGTCGCCGGGGAAATAATTGTGCGGCACCGCGATCGGCACGCCCTGGGACATGTCGCGCTCATACTCCTCCTTCAGCGAGAAGGAATCGTATTCCACATGGTTGAACATGTAGAGGCTGCGGCGCGCGGCGTCCTGCAACAGGCAGGGCCCGGTCTTCTCGCAGTCGACCAGCAGGTCCAGCGCCGGGCGGGCGGCTACGTCCTCGCGCCGCACTTCGGTCCAGCGCGAAACGGGGATCAGGAAATCATCCGAAAAGCCCGAGAGGAAAGGCGAGGCCTGCGCGAGGTTTCTCTGGCGGAACACGCCGAAAGCTTTCTGGTCCAGCTGATACTTCGGCAGGCCGTGGAAGTGCCAGGCCGCGGCCATCGCGCCCCAGCAAATATAGAAGGGCGAATGAACATTCGTCCGTGTCCAGTCGAATATCTGCGCCAGCTCGTCCCAGTAGGTCACCTCTTCGAACGGCATCTGCTCGACCGGTGCGCCGGTGACGATGAAGCCGTCGAACTTCCGTTCCCGGATTTCTACCCAGGTCTGGTAAAAGCTGATCAGGTGCTCGGCAGACGTATTCTTCGGCTGGTGCCCGCCGACGCGCACGAGCGTCAGTTCCACCTGCAGCGGCGAGGCGCCGATCAGGCGCGCCAGCTGCGTCTCGGTGCGGATCTTGTTTGGCATCAGGTTGAGGAGGCCGATCTGCAAGGGGCGGATATCCTGGCGCACGGCGTCCGTCTCGCGCATCACAGCGACGCCCTCGCGCTTCAGCGTCTCGGCCGCGGGCAGCGTATCGGGAATCCGGATCGGCATGGCTCTAACGTCCCTGTCGGCCCGCTTCAGGCTTCAAACGCCTCGCATGGGGGAGAAAGGCGGGCCGCCGGTGAAGCAGCACTCGCATCTCGGCCCTTTAGCGACTTGTTTAACGTGGCTGCAAGCCGGCCGGCCAAATCACCACGTCCGGGATTTAGTATGGCCGGGGTCCGGCGTCAAACGGCGAGGCCATCTCGGGCGCGGATTTTCGCCCGGCAGCAATCAGGAACAGGAACGCAGAGAGCGCCAGACTCCCTGTCAGCGCTGCGTTGAAGACGAGTACCATTAAGTCGGCACCGGCCAGAAAGTAGGCCGCAAGGCTCGCGCAGACTTGCACAAGGGTCGCGGCTGCCATGGCGATCGCCATACCCTTCGGCCTCAGCCGGGCCGTCATCGCCGCGCCGATGCCGACCCCGATGACCGCCGCATAGAAAAGGTTCGCCGGATTGTCCTGCTCGCCGATGATACCCACGGCGAGCGACACCCAGACCACCACGAAGGCAGACCCCACTGCGAGCGCAAATGCCGCAAGATAGGTGGGCCCGTTCGAGCTGCGCCGCGCCAGAAGGAAGGCCCCCGCGACCAGTGCCAGCATGAGGCCGGCGGCGACAAAATCCTCGATGCCCCAGTTCACCGGCTCACTCCCCCGCAAGTTTGGGCGCGCGTTTTTCTTTGAACGCCGTCACGGCTTCGCGCCGGTCTGAGAGATAGTTCGAGACGCTTTCCCAGCCGATGCTCGCATCCATCAGCTGCGCCGCGAGCGCGCGCAGGGGGATGTTCGCGGTCGTCTTCGTCCAGCGCACAGCCCATTTCGGATTGGCGAGAATTTTGCCGGCGATCTCGTCCACCTTCTCGTCCAGCTGGCTGGCATGGACGGCGTAGTTGATCAGGCCGAGGCGCTGGGCCTCCTTTGCGTCCAGCAGGTCGCCCGTCATAAGCAGTTCCTTGGCCTTGGCGAAGCCGATCAGCTGCGGCCAGATCAGCGCGCCGCCATCGCCGGCCACCAGGCCCACCTTCACATGCGGGTCGCCGATCTTCGCCGTCTCGTCAGCGATGATCACATCGCAGAGCAGCGCGATTGTCGCGCCGAGCCCGGCGGCGGCGCCGTTCATGCGGCAGAGGATCGGCTTCTCCATCTGCAGCAGCGTGACCACGATCTGCTTGGCATCCCAGCCGATAGCGCGGAAGCGTTCGGGGTGCGCGATCTGTTCCTCGAACCAGTCAAAGTCCCCGCCCGCGCAGAAGGCGCGGCCCTTACCCGACAGGATGATCAGGTCGCTTTCCGTATCCCGCTGCAGGCAGTTGAAGATCAGCGCGAGCTCAGTGTGCATCTGCTCGTCCACACCGTTCACCGGATGCGTGGACGTGATGAAGGCTGTCAGTATACGGCCTTTCCGTTCGAAGGTGAACCGTTCCCATTTGTCAACCGTGATGTCGTAATGCGCGCTCATCATTGTCCTCCGCAAGTTTTGTTTCCGAGGCACCCTAAACGAGGCGCGCAGGATGTCACGTCGCCGGTTTTTCTTGCCAAAGGTGCGCGCTGATGGCAGCATGACCCAGCGGAAAGGGCTGCCCCGGAACCGCTATCCTGCGTGCTGGCGGCCCCTGTTCCGTGAAGGAGCAAACGCAATGTCGATGGAGTCCCTGCTCGGCCCGGACCGCGGCCCGCTTCTGGCCTGCGCCCCGGATGACCACCTGATGACCGCCGTCAGCCGTC
Source organism: Hyphomonas sp. (assembly GCA_041744615.1). GTDB lineage: Bacteria > Pseudomonadota > Alphaproteobacteria > Caulobacterales > Hyphomonadaceae > Hyphomonas. Next base: position 6,350 of record JBGTKN010000172.1, read on the forward strand.
TCGTTTCCGACGGGTCGAATGCCATTGCGGTGACTGGTCCCGAAGGCTAGCTGGTCGGTATCCTGTCGGACCAGGACATAATCCGCGCGCTGCACGCGGGCGGCGGCTCGGTCGGCCATGCGAAGGTCGAGAACTGGATGACGCGCAACGTCATCACCGTGCCGATCGACACGCGCCTTGCAGAGGCAGTCAAGCTGATGGCGTTCCACCGGATCCGGCACATTGTCGTCACCGACGAGAAACGCAAGCCGCTCGCGGTTGCCGGCATCCGCGCCATCCTCAAGAAACTGCACGAGATGGACGAACTGGAAATGAACGTGCTGCGCGACATCGCCATCGTCCGGGGCTAGAACGCAGGGGAAACAACAAGGTCCCCGCTGCATGCCCCGCGATACGCTTTTCCTCCTGCCGCCCGGCTTTGCCGCCAATGGCCAGCGCGAGTTCTGTCCCGAATGCGCCGAGCTCTGGGGCGTGCTCTCCTGGTTCCCGGCGCTCAAAGAGACCGTCGATATCGTCTATGTCGGCGTCGACCATCCGCGCGCGCCGATCACGGCTTTGCTGGGCGAAGGCCGCCACAATGCGCCAACGCTGGTGCTTCACGAAGGCAGCCTGCGCACAGACGCCATTCCGTATTCCGAAGCGAACGGCCGCGCCTACCTGCCTTCCGCCCGCTTGATCGCAAAACACTTCGCCGCCTTGCACGGCACGCCTGTCCCGCGCGGACACTGACGCCCCCTTGCCTCCCGCTGCGTCAGGGCCTTCTAGTCCCGCCGACAACAAGCCCCCCCGGAGGAACCCATGCCCGCAGCACCCGTGAAAACCCGCATCACCGAGATGCTCGGCATCGAGAAACCGATCATCCAGGCCGCCATGGGCTGGATTGCACGCTCCCAGCTTTCCTCCGCCGTCTCCAACGCTGGCGGCATGGGCATCATCGAGACCTCGTCCGGCGAACTTGATGCGATCCGCGAAGAGATCAAGAAGATGAAGACGCTGACCTCTAAACCTTTCGGCGTGAACGTCGCCCAGGCCTTCGTGCGCGATCCGAACATCGTGCAGTTCATCATCGACGAAGGCATCAAGTTCGTGACGACGTCCGCCGGCGACCCGATGAAGTATACCGGCATGCTGAAGGAAGCCGGCCTCACCGTCTTCCACGTCGTCCCCTCCCTCTCCGGCGCCCTGCGCGCCATCGAGGCGGGCGTCGATGGCCTGATTGTCGAGGGCGGCGAAGGCGGCGGCTTTAAGAACCCCAAGGACGTCGCCTCGATGGTGCTTATCCCTCAGGTCTGCGAGAAGGTGTCCGTGCCGGTCGTCGCCGCCGGCGGCATCATGGACGGGCGCACCATGGCGGCCGCCTTTGCGCTCGGCGCCGAAGGCGTGCTGATGGGCACGCGCATCCTCTCCGCCGCCGAAAGCCCGGTCCACGCCAATTGGAAAGCGGCGATCCTGAACGCTGATTCCACCGACACTGTCTTCCTTAACCGCCAGGGCCCCGGCCCGGCCCTGCGCGCCCTGCGCACCGAACGCACCACCCGGCTGGAGAAAGACGGCAGTCCGAACATTTTCGGCGAGTTCGCCGGCACGCAGGAGGTGTACTTCGGCGGCAATCTTGAAGCCGGCATCGCGCTCACGGGTCAGGTTGCGGGCCGCATTTCCGAGGTGAAGCCCATAGCCCGGATCTTCGAGGAGACGCTGGAGGAGTATCACCGCGTCGTGGCGTGCCTGCCGCGCTGAGCGCCGGGTGCGGCATTCGGGTCAAAATAGGATGTTTCAGGCCCTACCCTGCCGCTTGCTCTGGAAATCAGCGCCTCTGGCCGTTACACAGTCACAAATCCTCTTTCCAAAGGAAGTCTGATGAAGATGTCTGAAGCCCTGAAGGGCGGCGCGGCCGCTCTCGCTCTCGTCGCCACGTCCGCCTGCGGTGGCACCGCCGCCAGCAAACCTGTCTCCGCCGTCCAGATCGAACTGCCGGAGATCACAGTGACCGACGCCGAACTGGAAGGAAATCCCTTCCGCGCAGAGTGGACCGGTCCCTACGGCGTTCCGCCTTTCGCCGACATACAGGATGCGCATTTCAAACCCGCAATCCTGAAAGGCATCCTGGAATCGCGCGCCGACATCCAGGCGATCGTGGACAGCGCCGAAGACCCCACTTTCGAGAACACGATCCTCGCGCTGGAACGCTCCGGCGCCTCACTGAACAAGGTGATGGGCGTGTTCGGCAACCTCTCGAACACAGATACGAATGAAGCGATCCAGGTGCTCGAGGCCGAGATCTATCCGATGCTTACGCGCGAACGCGATGCGGTGACTTTCAATCCGGTCCTCTTCGCACGGGTCAAGGCCGTCTACGATGCCCGCGACCGTCTCGGACTCGACGAACAGGACGCCCGCCTGCTCGAACTCACCCATCGCAACTTCGTGCGGGCCGGCGCAGCCCTCGCCCCTGACGTGCAGGCCGAGGTCGCCGGGATCAACGAAGAACTGTCCGGCCTGACCACGCAATATGGCCAGAACCTCCTGGCAGAGACCAAGGCGTTCAAACTTGAAGTCTCCGATCCTGCCCGACTCGGCGGCCTGTCGGCCGACTTCAAGAACGCGCTGGATTCCGACGGCAACAACACCTGGGTCATCGGTCTAGACCGGTCGGTCTATGAAGGCTTCATGACCAGCGCCGAGGACCGGGAACTGCGCAAGCAGTTGTTTGACGGCTACCGTCTGCGCGCCGATTCCGGCGAGGTCGACAATGGCGCACTCGCCATCAGGATCGCCCAGCTGCGGGCCAAGCGCGCCGAACTCATGGGCTACAAGAGCCACGCCCACTATGTGCTCGAGAACCGGATGGCAAAAACCCCGGAAGCGGCGCTCGAGTTCCTCGCCAAGGTCCTGGAGCCGGGTCTCGCGCGCGCCGCCGAAGAGAAGGCCGACATGGAGAAGCTCGCCGGTTTTCCGATCGAAGGTCATGACTGGTGGCACTATGCCGAGAAGGTTCGCGCCGACAAATACGCCTTCGACGAGAACCAGTTACGCCCCTATTTCGAACTCGGCCGCACACGCGATGGCGCCTTCGAAGTGGCCGAGCGGCTGTTCAACATCACACTGGAGCCGGTGGACGTCGCTGGCTGGCACCCGAGCGTCCAGGCGTTTGACGTGAAGGACAACGCGTCGGGCGAACATCTCGGCCTGTTCATGATCGACATGTTCTCGCGCGAGTCGAAACGGGGCGGCGCCTGGATGAGCGGTTACCGCGACTCTTCGGACATGGACGGAAAGGTGATCCGTCCCCTGATCACCAACAACATGAACATGGTGGCGCCGGCCTCCGGACAACCGGCCCTGATGTCGTTCACCGAAGTCGAGACCCTATTCCACGAATTCGGCCATGGCTTGCACGGCCTTCTGACGACGATCCGCTATCCGTCCTTCTCAGGGACGTTCGGCGGACCCGACTATGTCGAGTTCCCGGCGCAGGTGCTCGAACACTGGGCCAGCGAGCCGCAGGTTCTTGCCCAGTATGCCCGCCACAACGTGACCGGCGAAGTGATTCCGCAAGACCTCATCGATAAGATGAACAAGGCGTCGACCTTCAACCAGGGTTTCAAGACGACCGAGTATATCGCCGCCTCGCTGATCGACCTTCACTGGCACATGCTGTCCTCGGAAGAGGCCGCCAAAATCACCGACGCGCGCGCTTTCGAACTCGATGTCCTGAACAGATACAACATCCCCGAAGTGATCGAGCCGCGCTATCGCACGACCTATTTCTCGCACATCTTTGATGGTGGTTATTCTGCGGGCTATTATGCGTATCTCTGGGCGGAAATTCTGGATGCGGACGGTTTCGACGCGTTCAAGCAGTCCGGCGATATCTACAATCCGGAGCTAGCCGCGAAGCTCAAGAAGTGGGTCTTCGAATCCGGCGGCCTGCGTGAGACCGACGAACTCTACCGCAACTTCCGCGGCTCCGATCCCGGCATCGAGCCCCTGCTGCGCAATCGCGGCTTCGGCGAAGCCCCACCCGCCGAAGGCTGATCCGGCGCCGGCATTCCAAAAGCAAAAGCCCCGCCGGATGGCGGGGCTTTTCGTTTGGGCATCGGATTGCAGGCAGAGGCCCTTAGCTGCTGACCGACTCCGTGCAGATCACGGCACGAACGTCTTCCTGTGTCCGCGCCTTGCGCAACGCGTCGCGCACCGGGCCCTGGCGGAACACGCGGCTGACCTGGGCCAGCGCGCGCAAATGGTCCGCGCCCGAACCTTCGGGCGCCAGCAGCATGAAGATCAGATCGCAGGGCCGCTCGTCGATC
>JBGTKN010000173.1:0-5926 GCA_041744615.1 Hyphomonas sp.
CACGCCGGGCGCCACTGTCGAGCATCCGATCTTCACCAAACCGCGTGGCTGACTCAGCCGCGCCCGCGCGTGAACCGCGTCCGGGTTTCGCCGCCTCGCCGTCGCGCGGCAAGTTCACCATTCACAATGGCCCGAGCTACCGCGCCACGGGCGAGGGCGACACTCGCACCGGTCTTTGGGTGCTCGACCGTCATTGCAACGGAATGGGCTTCCTGCACGGCGGCATGGCCTGCGCCTTTGCCGACAGCGCACTCGCCTGGGCCGTCTGGTCCGCCACCGGCAAGATGTCCGTAACCATCAAGCTGACCCTGGAATTCATGGAGATCGCCCGTGAGGGCGAGTGGATCGAAGCTCATCCGGTTGTCACGGCCATCGATGGCGAATTCGTCCACGTCACCGCGCGCATCGTCAAGGAAGACGGTGCGCTTGCGGCCCGCGCCGATGCCGTGTTCCGTACGGTGCGGCGTAAAGCCTGAGTCTGGCCAGTCCTACAGTCCCAGCTGTTCCAGCGCGAACGCCTTGATTGATTTGTAGTCCGCCTTGCCGTTGGACGCGCGGCCGAGATCTTCCTTGAACAGGATCCGCTTCGGCGCCTTGTAGCGCGCCAGCTTGCCCTGCACGAAGGCGCGCAACTCCTCTTCCGAGGCCGTGCTGTCCAGCGATACGACCGCCGTGACGGCCTGGCCCCACTTGTCGTCCGGCACACCGACCACCAGCGCATCGTGCACGGCGCCATGTGATTTCAGCGCCTCCTCGACTTCCTCGGGATAGACCTTTTCGCCGGCCGTATTGATACAGTTCGACCCGCGCCCCAGCAGCGTTATCGAGCCATCCGCTTCCACGATGCACCAGTCACCCGGAATGGCGTATCTCGTGCCGCCGATGGTCTTGTAGGTTCTCGCCGTCTTCTCGGGATCCTTGTAGTAGCCAAGCGGCACCGCGCCGCCGCGCGCAATGAAACCTGGCTCGCCGCTGCCAGGCACCACTTCGCGGTCATCTTCTGTGAATACCTTGCAGGCCGGTCCGATCTCGAACTTCGAGGTCTGCGTGCCACCGTCCGCCGTCGTAATCGAAGAGCCGAAACCGACCGCCTCTGAGGCGCCGAAACTGTCGGTCAACGCCGCCTGCGGCATATGCCTGATCAGGCCCTTTTTGACCTCCGAACTCCACATCACGCCCGAGGAGATAACGGCAAGTACGCTCGACACTTTCCAGCGGCCCGGGTTCTCGTCCAGCGACTGCAACATGGGCTTGGCAAAGGCGTCGCCAACGATCGCCATGCTGGTGACGCCCTCTCGTTCAACTGTCTCCCAGAGATTGGCGGGGTCGAACTTCTTGTTCTCCGTCAGGGTCACGATACCGCCGCCATTCAGCATCGCACCCATCGCCGTGAACAGGCCCGTGCCATGCATCAGCGGGCAAGCCGGAACCTGCCGCGACAAACGTCCGACCGTGACCGCGTTCAGCACATGCTCGTCCAGATTGGCCGGCACCGGCAGGCCTGCCTTGCGCGCGCCTTCCATCCCGGCCTCGCGCCAGATCGAATGGGTCCACATCACGCCCTTCGGCATGCCCGTTGTGCCGCCGGTATACAGCAGCAGGAGATCGTCGCCGGAGCGCCGAATGCCGAGCGGCGAGGCGTCACCGGTTGTCGCGAGTGTCTCGTAGGAATGCGCAAACGGCAGCACGTCGCGCCCGCCGATCTGGACCCAGACCAGCACCTTCGGCAGGCGCGCACGCACCCGGTCAACTTCCGCCGCAAAATCAGCATCGAAGAAGACCACCGTCGCATCCGAGTTGTCGAATATGTAGACCAGCTCGTCGTCGAGATACCGGTAGTTCACGTTGACGTGGACGAGCCGGGCTTTGAACGACGCGGCGAGGCCTTCCATGTATTCGGGCTGGTTGCGCAGATAGAAGGCTGCCTTGTCGCCGGGCTTCACGCCGAGACCGAGCAGCGCCCTGGCCAGCCGGTTAGAGCGCGCCGTGAACTCCGGCCAGTAGATGCGCCGCTCGCCGTGCGCCACCGCGAGATCGCCCGGCCCGAGTGCCGCGCCGACAGCGTCCAGCATGTCACCAAAGTTCCAGTCCATGCGTTGTCTCCCCGTCGCCCTCCGGCGATCCTGTCATTGCCTCAGATCGTAGGGTCACGGCCGGGCAGGGGCAATCCATGCCCCAACGCAAACGGCCCCCCGGAAATCTCCGGAGGGCCGCTCGTTTTCTTCGATGGGTGAGGGGATGGACCTAGAAGTCCATGCCGCCCATACCGCCCATGCCGCCGCCCATGCCGCCGCCGCCGCCGCCCCCAGCCGAATCCTTCTTCGGAGCTTCGGCAATGCCGGCTTCCGTCGTGATCAGCAGGCTGGCAACCGAAGCCGCGTTCTGGAGAGCCGAACGGACCACCTTCACCGGGTCGATGACACCCATGGCAACCAGGTCGCCATACTCTTCCGTCTGGGCGTTGAAGCCGTAGGAACGGGCCTTGTTCTGGAGGATCGTGTTGACGACTACAGAACCTTCAACACCGGCGTTCTCGGCGATCTGGCGCAGCGGAGCTTCGAGCGCCTTGCGCACGATATCTATGCCGGCTTTCTCGTCGTCGTTCAGGCCGACCACATCGATGTTCTTCGAAGCGCGAAGCAGAGCCACGCCGCCGCCCGGAACAATGCCTTCTTCGACAGCTGCGCGGGTTGCGTTGAGCGCGTCGTCGACGCGGTCCTTCTTCTCTTTCACTTCGATCTCGGTGGCACCGCCGACCTTGATCACGGCTACACCGCCGGCAAGTTTCGCGAGACGCTCCTGGAGCTTCTCCTTGTCATAGTCGGAGCTCGTGTCTTCGATCTGCTTGCGGATCTGGCCGACGCGGGCTTCGATGTCCTTTTTCTTGCCACCACCATCGACGATGGTCGTGTTGTCCTTGTCGATCGTGATGCGTTTGGCTTTGCCAAGCATGTCCATCGAGACGTTCTCGAGCTTGATACCGAGATCTTCGGAGATGACCTGGCCGCCCGTCAGGACAGCGATGTCCTGCAGCATGGCTTTGCGGCGATCACCGAAGCCCGGTGCCTTGACGGCCGCAATGCGCAGGCCGCCGCGGAGCTTGTTGACGACGAGCGTTGCGAGCGCTTCGCCATCGACATCTTCCGCGATGATGATCAGCGGCTTCTGCGACTGAACGACGGCTTCCAGGATCGGCAGCAGCGGCTGCAGGCTCGACAGTTTCGACTCGTGGAGAAGGATAAGCGCGTCTTCGAGCTCCACCATCATCTTGTCGGCGTTGGTGATGAAGTAGGGGCTGATATAGCCACGATCGAACTGCATGCCTTCGACGACTTCAAGTTCGGTTTCAGCCGATTTGGCTTCTTCAACCGTGATCACGCCTTCGTTGCCGACTTTCGCCATGGCCTGGGCGATCATCTCGCCGATTTCACGCTGACCGTTGGCCGAGATCGTACCAACCTGGGCGATCTCTTCGTTGGTCTTCACTTTCTTGGCGTGGTGGGCGAGGTCGGAGACGACTTCGGACACAGCCTTGTCGATGCCGCGCTTGAGGTCCATCGGGTTCATGCCCGCGGCCACGCGCTTCATGCCTTCACGCACGATCGCCTGGGCGAGAACCGTTGCGGTCGTGGTGCCGTCACCGGCGGTGTCGTTCGCCTTCGAGGCCACTTCGCGCAGCATCTGTGCGCCCATGTTCTCGAGACGATCTTCGAGTTCGATCTCTTTTGCGACGGTGACACCGTCTTTCGTCGTGCGCGGGGCGCCGAATGATTTCTCGATCACCACGTTGCGGCCTTTCGGGCCAAGCGTGACTTTCACGGCGTTGGCCAGGACGTCGACGCCGCGCAGCATTTTCTCGCGGGCGTCAGATCCGAATACAACTATCTTAGCTGCCATTTTGAGTTACCTCTTGATTGGATGGGGGAAGGAAAAGGGCGCGGAGAGCTTACTTCTCCAGGACGCCCATGATGTCGCTTTCCTTCATGATCAGCAGCTCTTCGCCGTCGATCGTGACTTCCGTGCCGGACCATTTGCCAAACAGCACGCGGTCTTTCGGCTTCACGTCCATGGGGACGATTTCATTGTCGTCGCCGCGGGCACCTTTGCCGACGGCCACGACGATGCCCTCCTGGGGCTTCTCTTTCGCGGTGTCGGGGATGATGATCCCGCCTTTGGACTTTTCTTCTTCCTTGACGCGGCGAACCACGACGCGGTCATGCAGGGGGCGAAGTTTCATTCTGACTGCCTCTTCGATCATAAAACTAACCTCGGGTCTTTGGGTTGGGTTTCAGTCGCCAGCAACAGGGAGAGCGCCCACGTTTAGCACTCACCCGAGTGGACTGCTAACGATGGCTGGGAGATAGTCAGTTGTCGGCGCCGCGTCAACCGGGTCGGCGCTAAGATTTCGTAATTTGGGAATCTGGCAGCACTCAGCAGGAAAACTGCCAACACATTGAATCTGTTGCCTATTCGCGAAAGTCTCCCCAGCATGTCCCCGGAGTCGGCACGCTTCAGCCGAACCGTAAGGAGAACTGCATGACCGTATCCGACCGCGATTTTCTGGCCCGCCTCCAGGGCGGAGGGCTGATCACCACGGAAATCCTCTACTTTCTCCCGGACCACAAAGCGCTGCTCCAGAGCTTTGTCTGGCAGACCATCGACACGGCCCCAGCCTTTCCCCGCCTGCACACATTTCTCGACCACTGGCGCCGCGAGATCGAGGCCGTGATCCATTCGGTCCGCGTCGCGCATTCCGGGCTGATCGGGCCGGCTGAACTGCGCGCCATCGACGGGCGCTGGGTCCTGAACTGAGCGCACCCCGGCCGATTGGTTAACTGATCCTGTCGGATCCGCCGCGAAATCGCCGGTCCCGATGAGCGGGGCCGCAAGTTTCCACGTGTAAGCTCTTCCTGAATAAAGGGATGCAGGATGAGCACCAACCTTCGCGACACGATGTCGTCCGTGAACTACTTTGCTCTGGTCTGCCTGTCGGCCCTCAGCATCTCGTTCATCGTCTCGATCGTCGTCTTTCACCTCGGAATTCCGGTGCAGGCGCCCGACTATGTCCGGCTGAACCTCTTCGTGACCGCCTGTATCGCTGTCCCGACCGCCATCATCGCCACCCTTCACGACTACCACACCCGCGCCTACCGCCGCCGTCTTGAGGCGCTCGCCTGGACCGACGAACTCACCGGCCTTCTTAACCGTCGTTTCTTCCTGCGCGGCGCGCATGAGGAATGCCGCCGGATGCGCCGCACAAAAACCACCGCCGCCCTCGCCATCATCGACCTCGACTTCTTCAAGGAAGTAAACGACCTCTACGGCCATGCCGCCGGCGACCGCGTGCTGAAAAGCATCGCTCAGATCGCCCATGCCGAACTTCGCGGGCCCTTCGACAAGCTCGGCCGCTGGGGCGGCGAAGAGTTCGTTGTCTTGCTCAGCGATGTCACGCCAGAGAATGCCCGCAGCGTCTGCGACCGCCTGCGCAGCCGCATCCAGTCGGCACTGATCGAGACGGGCGAGTATCAGGTCTGCATCACCGCCAGCTTCGGTTTCTGCATGCTCGGCGCCGGCGCGAATGTCAGCTCGGCCATCGAAGCCGCCGACCGGGCCCTCTACGAAGCCAAACGCCTCGGCCGCAACCGCGTCGAGATGGGCGAATACGCCCACGCCGAAGTCCAGGACATCGCTGACTTCAAGAAACGCCCGGCCGCCCTCAGGAATACCGTCGGCATAGACGACGAAGAGTCCGACACCCTGCGCGCCGCCGCCATACTCTATGCACCGCGCGCCAAACGCCACGCGCGCGTACGCTCGACCCGCTAGCGCACCGCCGCGCGCGGCCCTTGCGGCGCTCCTGATAACCTGATTGGACGGGGGCGCTCATCCTTGAGGACGCCCCATGCCGACCCCGCCCCCCCGCACA
>JBGTKN010000174.1:0-2000 GCA_041744615.1 Hyphomonas sp.
CCGATCGTCTCGAAGCGGCGGGGCTCGCGTTACGGATGGAGGCGATCCCCCGCGCCTGTGTGCCGGCCCATGGCTGCGGCCCTAAACGCTGGCGGCGGTCTGCGCGTCGGTGCGGATGCGCGCCAGCATCGAGGCGAGGCCGTTGGAGCGCTGCGCGGTGAGAGCGCCGGTCACTCCGATCTCGTCGAGCAGCGCCTTGACGTCGAACTTCAGAATGTCGCCCACTGGCTCGCCGGAATAGATCCGCGTCAGCAGCGCGATCAGACCTGACACGATGATCGCATCGGACTCGGCGCGCACGTCCAGCTTGCCGTCCGCCACATCGGTCACCATCCAGACCTGCGAGGCGCAGCCGCGCACCCGTGTCTCTTCACTGCGCTCGTCCGGCGCCAGCGGCGGGTTCGCCTTGCCGAGATCGATCAGGTGCGCATACCGCGCCTCCCAATCCTCAAGCCAGGAGAATTCTTCCCGTATGTCTGCCGCTTTGATCTCGATGCTCATCTTGATCCATATGAGTTGCAAAAGCTCAAAAGAAAACCCCGGCGGGCCAGTGCCTGCCGGGGTTGGAGTTGCAGAGTGAGACTAGAGCGTTTGGACTATTTATAGACCGCGCCGACGCAGTCGGCGACTTCGGCAAGCGTGTGCTGGCTGATGCAGTGGGGCAGTTCAAATTCCTGACCGACACCGGCCACGCAGCCTTGCAGCTGCAGATTCTGCATTTTCAGACAGGACTGCACCGCCGGTTCCATCATCACCTTGGCGAGGCGTGACTGGTCAACCGCGCCTGCGCCGATGACCCGCATGGCGGCGAGTGAGGCGATCTGGTTGGCGACGGTTTCCTTGCCGAACTTTACCTTCTGGCGATTGCCGGTGAAGCCGCCGGTCAGGAAAGCAGGCAGGCGCACGGCTCCGGCCACGTCTTCTGTCGTTGCTGCAGCGTTGATGATGCCAGCCTTGGCGTCACCGGAAAGCGGGGCAGTATTGGTCAGCGCCGAAACGATGAGGTTGTCGGGATTTTGGCCTTTGCCCTGCAGGACCTTCACGACTTCAGCGCGCTGGCCGCCATTGCGGATGCGCGACTTCGCCCAGCCATAACCTTGCAGCGAATAACCCTGTTCCTTGATGATCGCGGCGTTCGAATAGAGTTTCGGCAGGTCTGCGTCGGTGACGGCAATCGCGCCGCCCACCGCATTGTCACCGCCGCCGAGCGAGCGGGCATAGCCGTTGCCGGCAGCGAAGCTCTTCATGACGGCATCGCGGCCGTAGAAGGCTTCGATGTCGCGCACGGTCGCGCTGAATTCCTTGTCCTGCGACGCCACCAGCGCCGAATAGGCCATCCAGCCGCGTGTCAGCTGATCGGCATTGTAGCCGCCGAGCGTACTCAGCGCCGCATCAATGTCGCCTGCGTTCTTGAACGGCTTGGCGGCGACTTCTTCCGCGTCCGACTGAAACGTCATGTAAACGGCGGCACTTTCCGCAATCGGATCAGCCTTCTGCGCCGAGGCGCCGGCCGAAATGCAAAGGCCGCAAATGACTGCAGCAACGACCCCAGAGGTTCTCATTCTAATCTCCCTCACGCGACACGCGATTAGTGATGCCCGAACTTCCCGGTATGGGGAACCATGCCTTGTGTGATTTGCGCATTACAAATACAGCAGACCGGGCACCTGATCCGGCAAGAATGCCTAACAAATCTCTATGGGGTGTTAAGAGTTGGCCCCCGAAACGGCGCAGAAGCGATTACAATTTGTTCACCTCGCGTGGATCGCGCTGGGGCTCACGGCGGCCGTATCCGGTGGCATCGCCGGAGCGCCTCTGCAGAGCGTGTTTGCGGGCGTCCTGCTGACCCTTGTTCCGGGCCTCACCGGCTATGCGGTGGCCGGCGCAGGCGACACTTTGCGGCGCGGTCTGGTGGTGATCGCCTGGCTTGTCTGCGCGCTGGTGGCGATCCTGCTGACCGGGGGGGCGGCTTCTCCGCTGATCGTGCTGCTGGTCGCCGC
>JBGTKN010000175.1:0-5633 GCA_041744615.1 Hyphomonas sp.
GGACGGTGCGCAGCGCCCGGTAGAGCGCGGCTTCGAAATCCGAAAGGCCACGCAGGTCGAGGGGAACGTCGTCAAACGGCGTGGAGACGCCGCCGAGGAAGACGCGGAGCGAGGCGATCAAGGCGGCAATGTGGGGCGGCACTTCGGGTTCGGGGACGCGGCCTGCGCCGTGTTTAGTCATGTGCGCGGCAGCCGAAGTGAGGCTTGCCTCGAAAGGGCGCACGCATGTGAGCCCCGCGTCTGACCAGCCGAGGCCGCAGGCGCCGGCGGGTGTATCGAAGACAGTGGCTGTGCTGAACATTCAGGGAACATCGTGCATGTTGCCTGACTTGTCCAGACGCTGTTCAGGCGAGGTGCTTGGCGAAGAAATCGAGCGTACGGCTCCAGGCAAGCGCGGCGGCTTCGGGGTTGTAGCGGGGCGTGGTGTCGTTGTGGAAGCCGTGCTGTGTGCCTTTGTACCAATGGACTTCGTAGGCCTTTCCGGCGGCCTTCAGCGCGGCTTCGTAGGGCGGCCAGCCAGCATTGACGCGCTCGTCTTCGCTGGCGAGGTGGATCTGCAGCGGTACCTCGACCTTTGCGGCCTCCTCTTCCGTCGGCCAACCGCCATAATAGGGCACGGACGCTTTCAGCCAGGGCAGGTTCACCGCCATCTGGTTGGTGATGGCGCCGCCGAAGCAAAAGCCGGTGCAGGCGATCCTGCCGTTGGTGGCGTCATGGTCGCGCAGGAATTCGGCGGCGGCGGCGAAGTCGGCATACATTTCGGCGGGGGTGCGTTTGGCCTGCAGTTCCCGGCCGGCGTCATCGTTGCCGGGATAGCCGCCGAGGGGGTGTAGGGCGTCGGGCGCGAAGGCGGCGTAGCCTGCCTTGGCGGTGCGGCGGGTGACATCGCGGATGTGCGGATTGAGGCCCCGGTTCTCGTGTACGACGATGATGCCCGCGAGCTTGCCCTTGGCGCCCGCCGGGCGGACGAGGTAGCCGGACATTTCTCCGGCGCCGTTCGGGGAGGGGTAAATTGCAGTTTCCTCGATCAGGTCCGGCCCGCCCTCGGCGGTTTGGGCGCGGCCATAGTCCGGCATCACGCAGGCGGCGAGCATCGAGACCGTGAGGCCGCCGACGGCGTAGGTCGAGAGTTTGGAGAAGAAGGCGCGGCGGGAGAGGTCGCCATGGCAATAGGCGTCGTAAAGTTTGAAGACTTCCGGTGGGACGTCGATTTTGTGTTCGGTGTCGGCCATGTGTCTCTCCCGAGTGTTTCACCGGAGTATAGGCCCCTGCCCGCGCGCGGCTAGCCTAGCAGAGACTTCGACATCAGAACGGCGTCCACCGGCTCGGCGCGGCCGGCGGTGTAGTAGCGGGGGCGGCGGCCGTCTTCGGTGAAGCCGAGACGTTTATAGAGATGGCGCGCGGCGGCGTTGTCTTCGGCAACATCGAGGGTGAGGCGGGCCGTGCCGCCCTCCACGAGCCACTCCATCAGCACCGTCAGGATGGCGTTGGCGAAGCCTTCGTTGCGGCGGGCGGGCTGGGTTGCCACGGTGAGGAGGTCGGCCTCGCCGGCGACTTCGCGGGCCAGCGCGAAGGCGATAAGTTCGCCCTGTTCGAAATAAGCGATGGTGACGGCGGCGGGGTCTGCGAACTGCGCGGCGAAACTGGCTTCGCTCCACGGGTCGGCGAAGCCCAGTGCGTGGAGTTCGGCGGCGGCGGGCGCATCGGCCGGCCTCAAGGGACGAAGCATATTGAACATCGGCAGGCAGCGGCAGAGAAAATTGGCGGGGACGGACGCGCGGGATTGATTGCGGGCCCGCAGGCCTGCTAGTTCGCCTGCCCTTTGCCGCAGCACAAGAGCCCGCAATGACACAAGCTGCCCCCACGATCGGCCTCGACTTCGGCACGACCAACAGCGTGGCGGTGCTCGCCGGCGCGGATGGTCGCACGCAGGCGATGACCTTCCGGCATGACAACGCCGCGTTCGAGGCGTGCCGCTCGGTCTTGTGCTTCTGGAAGGACGAGGACCGGGGCGGATCGCGCGCGATGATGGAGATCGGGCCGTGGGCGATCGAACAGTTCCTGGAGCTGGGCGGGGACTGCCGCTTCATCCAGTCGTTCAAGACCTTTGCGGCGAGCCCGCTGTTTTCCTCTACCGTCATCCACAACAAGAACTGGTATTTCGAGGACTTGCTGGCGGCTTACCTGCGGCGCCTGTCGGAGCGAAGCGGGACGCACTGGCCCCGCCATGTGGTCATGGGGCGGCCCGTGCTGTTTGCCGGCGCGCAGCCGGACGAGAAGCTGGCGCAGGAGAGATATGAGACGGCGCTGATGCGGCTTGGCTTCGAGACGATCCATCATGTCTACGAGCCGGTGGCGGCGGCGTTCTTCTATGCGCAGCGGCTGAGCGAGCCCGCGACAATCCTCGTGGCGGATTTCGGCGGGGGGACGAGCGACTTCTCGATCCTGCGGTTTGATCCGCGTGCGGGCAAAGTTCGGGCGCAGGCCCTCGCGCATGCGGGCATCGGGATTGCAGGCGACGCGTTCGACCAGAAAATCATCGACCATGTGGTCTCGCCGCTGCTGGGCAAGGGCAGCACGTTCCAGAGCGACGGCAAGACGCTGCCCGTGCCGGCCGCCTTCTACAGCCGGTTTGCGCAGTGGAACCAGCTGTCCATCATGCGGCACACGAAAGATTATGCCGACCTCGTGAAACTGGCGAACATGGCGGATGATCCCCGCCTGATCGAGGCGTTCATTGCCTTCCTCGATGCGGATGCGACCTACCTGCTGTACCGCGCGGTGGCGCAGCTGAAGATGGCGCTGTCGCATGCGGATGAAGCGCGGTTCGATCTGGAAGCCGGACGGCTGAAACTTCACCGCACGATTGCGCGCGCAGAGTTCGAGGACTGGATCGGCGAGGATGTACGCGCGATCCAGACGACCGTTAGCGAAGCGCTGCGGCGCGCGAACCTCGGCGAGGCCGGCATCGACCGCGTGTTCCTAACCGGCGGCACCTCCTACGTCCAGGCGCTTCGACGCAGTTTCGAGAACCGCTTCGGCGCCGGGAAGGTGGAGACGGGCGACCAGTTCGTGTCGATCGCCAACGGGCTCGCGCTGATTGCGCAGGAGGACGATCTCGAGCCTTGGTTGGCGAGGTTGTAGGGTGGATTTCGCTTCGCTCAACCCACTCTACACTTTCAACGTCGGCAATGCCGCATCCGGCGCGCGGGCGTAGACCGGTGCAGGCGTATGCTTCCCGGGATCAAAGACACTCGCTTTCAGGGCGGCGGTGATAGCGCTGGGCTGCATCGGGCGCAGGTCGAGCCTGGCGGCGAGGTCTCCGAGGGCTTCTTGGCCGTCCATGAAGACGGGGGCATGGAAGCCGGTCAGTATGGTGAGAAGCTCCGTGAGCGGAACTTCCATGACGCCGGCGATGCCCTCCCCTCCCGAAATGCCCTGCACCCACCAGGTCTGCTCGGGCGGGCGGCGCTGAGCCTGCAGGCAGCCGAGGGCGGGGCCTTCGAGGCCCGCAGGAATGGCGGCTTCGAGGCTGGTGATGCCGAGGACCTTTGCGCCCGTGACAAGGGCAAGGCCGCGCGCATAGGCTACGCCGATGCGCAGGCCGGTGAAGCTGCCGGGGCCGGCGACGACGCCCATGCGGGTGATTTCTGCGAGTGCAACGCCCGCTTCGGCGCAGAGTTCGGCGACGAGGCCCGGGAGGAGACGTTCCTGGCCGCGCGGCATGGCTTCGCGCCGGTCATACAGGATTTCGCCGTCCCGGATGAGGGCGGCTTCCATTGTGCTGAAGGCGGTGTTCAAGCCGAGGACTAGCATTCCGCTCCGCTAGAGGATGCGGCAGGCCTCGTCAAATTCGAGGCGCGGGCTGCGGTCGAACAGCTTGGTCTTGTCGCCGTAGCCGAGGTTGCAGATGAAGTTGGCGCGCCATTGTTTCAGCTCGCCCTCGTCGTTCTCGAAGAATTCGCGGTTGACGCCGGCGGCATCGAAGCCGCTCATCGGGCCGCAATCGAGGCCGATGGCGCGTGCGGCAATCATCAGATAGGCGCCCTGCAGGGTGCCATTCCGGAAGGCGGTCTCGTCGCGGTTATTGTTGAACCAGTCCTTGGCGCCGGGAGCGTGGGGGAAGAGCTTCGGGATCTTTTCCTGGAAGGCGAGATCGTGGGCGATGATGACTGTCCAGGGTGCCACTCGGGTCTTCTCGCGGTTGCCTTCGCTCATCAGTGGAAGCAGGCGCTCCTTGCCGGCAGGCGTGTGCACGAAGACAAAGCGGGCGGGCGAGCAGTTGGCGCTGGTCGGACCCATCTTGGTCAGGTCATAGACAGCGCGGATCAGGATTTCGGGCACGTCCTTGTCGACGAAGCCGTTCTGGCTGCGCGCATCGCGGAAGATGACATCAAGAGCGTGGTCGTTGACGGGGTGGGCCATGGGCAGGTCCTTGTGGACAATCTGGAAAGGGTACGCGGAATGCGCCGAAAGACTAGATCACGGCCTCGACGGCGGTGACTTCCGGCACATAAGTGCGAAGCATGTTCTCGATGCCCATCTTCAGCGTCTGCGTGGAGGACGGGCAGCCGGCGCAGGCGCCGCGCATACTGAGCATCACGACGCCGGTGGCGGCATCGAAGCTGCGGAAAGTGATGTCGCCGCCATCCTGCGCCACAGCTGGGCGGATGCGGGTTTCGAGGAGTTCCTTGATCTCGTTGACGATCTCCGCAGTCTCACCTTCATAGACGATCTCGTCCTCATCGGAAGCCGCGTCGGTATCCACGACCGGCAAGCCGGCCATGTAATGATCCATGATGGCGGCGAGGACCATCGGCTTGACGTGTTTCCAGTCCTTCGCGACGGCCTTGCTGATCGAGACAAAATCGGCGCCGAGGAAGACCCGGTCGACTCCATCGACCTGGAACAGCGCGCGGGCAAGCAGGCTGGCCCTGGCGCTGGCGGCATCCGGATAGTCGAACGGGCCGTGGAAACCCGCCACCGGCAGGCCGGGCAGGAATTTAACGGTATCGGGGTTCGGTGTCGCTTCGGTCTGGATGAACATGGCGCTTCGCGATTCCTAAATTCTCGCGGCGTTTTTCCGAAAACCGGTTCCCACTTTTCGCAACGCCGCTGCAGCCCCAGACATGGCGTGCAACGCGCGTCAGATCAAGGGACAGCGACTTCCTCGCCTACGCCGGCGGCGGCTGCCGTCTCCGGGATCGCCGGCGCGGGCGGCGCCAGACGTCCGGCGAGATAGGCCGAAGCGGCCTCGGCCTCAGAGAGATAGAAGGCCATGCTGGCGAGGTGGTTGGGCAGGAGTGCGCCGGAACCGGCTTGATTGGACACGAAGATGGGCTTCATGTCTGCGGCGCGTTTCCAGGCGGATTCGGCGCGCACCAGCGCCACCGACAGTTCGGTATTGCCGGTTATGCCATAGGCGCGGACCTTGCCGGCCTTGATCAGTTCATAGGCCAGATGGGCGCGCGCCTTGGCGGCGTAGAGGGCGGCGATGTCTTCCTTGCTGGCCGGCCAGGCGGATTGTTCGGCGTTGATACGGTCCGACAGAGCGGCGAGGTCTTCGCCGGCCCAGCGGGTAAACAGCGCCATCTCCAGCGGCAGGGTTTCTTCCGGCGCCGGGCGAAGCGCCA
>JBGTKN010000176.1:0-2303 GCA_041744615.1 Hyphomonas sp.
GGAACCCGGAAGCGGACTTCATCAGGGCCAGCGGTCATCCATGCCGCGCAAACAGGCCGGACACATGACCGCATCCCTCAGATTATCACTCACTCAAACTTTGCTCTTGCAGAACCGGGGCCGTCCACACATGACATTACCATCGCGGGAGTCGGGTTGCTCGGATGGGAAGTTATCCAGCTCACAAGCGACCGTTTTGTCTTCGACAACAACGATATTGGCGCCACGTTGGTGGGATTGCTAATGGCCGCAGCGATCTTTCATTTTGTCACGCCCCGCTCGATAGTGCGTCCACCACCATAGAAGTGAGCGCGTCGCAATCTTTGCGCGCGTCTGGAGAAACCAGCGTTCCGCACGGCAGAGTATCTACCCTTAACCATTCATCGCCGAGAGGTTTGCGAGTGACCTCTTCCGGCGATCTCCGGCCTGGTGCTGGTTAGACGGAAGAATGACCGGACTGCGGTGACCCTGCCGGACGTCGAATCTGATGATCCGGGCCGACCTGGCCCAAACCTGCCTGCCGCCTTGCAACGAGACTTCATCCTGAAAGATCACCGGGGAGTTTGGCGGATATGGCTGACTCGTTCAGGCGCCTGACGCCTGTGGTGTCTGTTATCTTCCGCCATGTGCCTCGACGCTGCGTTCTGCGACCACGCGCATCAGGTAAATTCCGGCTGGTGGCTTGCCCGCCGCAAGGTCGCCCGCCGCCTCGGCAAGGCAGGGCCAGATGGGATGGGCAGGGCTGGCGTCACGCACAGCGCGAGCCGTCCAGACGAGACGGCTGATCCAGGCCGCGCGGCGCGCGGGCAAGTAGGTCTCAAGCATCGCAGCGACACGTTTCGCGCGCCCTCGAATGGGGGAAAGGAGCGTGTCAACTTCGCCCCCGGCCTCGAACCAGGAGTCGAGCAGCACATCGTCCGGAATGGTGTCACCGGCCATCGAGGGAGCGTCCGTCCGCTTGGACGCGTCCTGCATTTCTACAAGCATTGCGTTGAAATCCGCAGCCTTCGGTATCACAGGCCCCGTTCCCATAAGTTCAAACGCTTGAACAAGACCAAAGGGCGGTGGGTTGCCGCACAAATTGTCTGCGAGTGCGTCAGCGAGGCGCGTTTCTATGTAGGCAGCCGATACAGTCATGGCGTCGGCCTCCATTCGCATATGATCGAGCAGTTCGTCCGCCCGTCGGCGCGTCAGGTCCGTCATTGCCCACGCATCGACAACACCTTGTTCCAATTTTATCAGGAATCCGATCAGTGTCAGTTTCCGACCCGTTTTCATCACAACGAATAAACTCTGAGCGCCGGCCCCGTCCATCGGCGTCGCTAGGCTGAACTCGATCCTGCCCGGCGCCGCTGATGCTGGCGGCCGCGCTGATCTGCGCAGGGTCCTCAGCGCGGCGTCGATCGGCGGCTGACGGGCTGGCGACACCCAGGGTCGCAGCCGCGCCACGCGCTCAGCCGTCCGGCTGTCGACAGATTTCTCGCTGCCTTTCTCAGCCAGGAACAAGCCGACCATGCCGGCGAGCTCGGGATCGGCGTCAAGCAGGAAACCAATCGCTGCTGCCCGGGCGCCTGGAGACGCGCTCATCGCCAGCCCGGCCGCCATAGCGAATCGATGTCTCTGCTGGAAGGCGGCCGAAGAAAGGCGAACCTGTTCGTGGATTGCAAAGGCGTCATCGCCCAACTCCGCGAAGATGTCTGGTAAGTCTGCGATAGACCCGGACGCGTGCGCGGTTTCCTCAGCGCGCTGGTCAGTCAGCGTGCTGAGCGTCGCGCGCAAGGCCTCTGGCGGCGCAACGCCGGCGAGCGCAAAGGCCCGGCCAATTTCGACGAGGATCACAGGTTCGACACCGCCCCGGCCCATGACACCGGCGAGATAGTCGACGAGGAAGTCCAACGATTCAGATGCGCCGCGGTCGCCTCCGTTGGCGTCGATGCGCAGGCCGTCAAGCGCCGCATGCAAAAGCGCGTAATACGCGGCTAAGCGTTTCGCGCGCGGATGCTTGAGCCGGGCCTCCTTGAAGAGGGCGGTGACAAGGTGAGATGCGAAACC
This sequence comes from Hyphomonas sp., assembly GCA_041744615.1. Classification (GTDB taxonomy): domain Bacteria; phylum Pseudomonadota; class Alphaproteobacteria; order Caulobacterales; family Hyphomonadaceae; genus Hyphomonas. The sequence goes on from JBGTKN010000176.1 coordinate 2,053, forward strand.
CATCCGGGCAAGCATCTGACCAAGCTCCTGAACCGCGCCGGACTGAATCGCCTCAGGGAGGTGCGCGCCCAGTTCGTCCGCGATTTGAGGAAGGTCTGAAATTGGCGATGGCACTTCGGCGATCCTCAACGATTCGAGCCGAGCAGAAGTTATACCGGACTCAGGAGCGGGTCACGAGTTCTAACTCCAAAGACAACCGCTGATTATCTGGTCGCGCAATAGGATCAGGTGGCGTTGACTACGGTCAGCGG
>JBGTKN010000177.1:0-4443 GCA_041744615.1 Hyphomonas sp.
CGATGGCGATTGCGACGGCGCTGTCGGGCGATCCGCGCGTGTCGGGGCTGAGGTATCCTGGTCTTGCGGGCGATCCCGCACATGGCGTGGCGCGGCGGCAGATGAAGGGCTACGGACCCATTGTCAGCTTCTGCCTCGAAAGCCGGGAAGCGGCGGAAAGGTTCATCGAGCGCCATCCGCTGGCCGCGGCGGCCACCAGCTTTGGCGGAGTCCATTCCAGCGCCGAGTGCCGGATCCGCTGGGGCGACGCGGTGCCAGCCGGCTTTATCCGGTTTGCCTGCGGGATCGAGCCGGTCAGCGACCTGGTCGCGGCGACGCTTTCAGCGCTCGACGCTTGAATTTACTGGCCTGCGGACTGTTCATGACAGGCGAGTCACGCTGGTATAGTGCTTGCAGCCAGGGGCCGGGAACCTGATCATGCGCCGTATAAGTATAGTTCTTTTCTTCATGTTGTTGGCGGGCGGCATCTACGGATGGTTCGCCCTGCGTCAGCCGCCGAAACCCCTTGAAATCTCGGAACCTGTCCGGATTCACCAAGGCGTGGTGATTGGCGGCTTCGACCGTGACAACGACGCGATCCGCGTGTTCAATGGCATTCCCTACGCCTCCGCCAAGCGCTGGAGCCCGCCGGGTCCGCCGGTGCAATGGGGCGCGACGTCACGAGATACGCGCGAATTCGGGCCGGAATGCATCCAGCCGCGCACCCGCTACGGCAGTTTCGTCAATCAGATCATCGACGGACTCGGCCTGTCCTTCTTCGAGCGGTCTGCCGCCCGGGTAGTGATTTCCGCACAGCAAGCGCCGCCGGAATCCGAAGATTGCCTGCTGCTCAATATCCGGACCGGCAATCTGAAGGGCGCCGAAAAGCAGCCGGTGATGGTGTGGTTGCACGGCGGCGCGCACCAGTATGGCTCCGGCTCGCAGGCAATCTACCAGTCCAACGCGCTCGTCGAAAAGGGCGTGGTGCTGGTCACCATCAATTATCGTCTGGGCGCGTTTGGTTATCTCGCTCATCCCGCCTTGACCGAAGAATCCGGCACATCCGGAAATTACGGGCTGCTTGATCAGGCCGCAGCGCTCGTCTGGGTGCGCGACAATATCTCAGCCTTTGGCGGCGATCCCGGCAACGTCACCGTGTTCGGCGAGAGCGCCGGCGCGCAATCGATTACCGAGCTGATGGCCTTGCCGGCAGCAGACGGCCTCTATCACAAGGTCATCCTGCAGAGCGGCGCCAGCACCGGCAATGTGCTCCACCTCAAGCGCTCGCCCTTTCCGGGCATCCTGAGCGCCGAAGAAGCCGGCGCCGAGTTCCTGTCGACGCTTGCCCCAAAGGCGGCGACGGCAAGGGACTTGCGCGCGATCCCGGCGGCGGCGATCGTTTCCCGTTCGGATGCGCGCGGTGATCTTAACGGCTATTTCCTACCCGTCACGGATGGCCGAATCCTTCCGCGCGCCATCGGCGCCGCATTCCGGGACGGGGATGTGCCGGCCGTGCCGATGCTGGCCGGTTACAATGCCGACGAAGGCTCGCTCTTCTATGATCTTTTCCAATCGCCCACGATCCTCCGACCCCGGATGACCGGAACACTGGAGGAGCGTGAGAAGGCGCTCGCGGAAGTGTTCGGCCAGAATCCCGCCAAGGCCCTGCAGGCACTTTACGGCATGGACACTCCCGAGACTTGGGACAAGGGTGCAACCGACATGCTGGGTGACGACATGTTCGGCGTGCACATGCGCTTTGTCGGACGGCAGAATGCGCAGTCCGGCGCACCGACCTGGCTTTACCACTTCACGCGCGTACCCCCGTCCCGGCGCCAGACCATTGGCGCCTTTCATGCCGCCGAAATTTCCTTCGTGTTCGACAGCCATATGCGCGGCATGAAGCTGACCGACGCAGACCGTAAACTGACCGAGCGCATGGTCGCCTACTGGACCAATTTTGCCCGCACCGGAAATCCGAACGGACAGGGACTGCCTGCCTGGCCGGCCACCGATGCGACATTGGATGTCTGGATGAAACTCGACGCGAATCCCGAGCCGATTGAAGGTTTGCGGGCCCGCAAGCTGGATATTCTCGAAGAAGCGCTGCGTAACCGGATCGAAGCCATGGCGGGCCCACCCGCTGCCCCGCCGCCGCCGCCCGAACCGGAAACCCTGGAGCCGGGCGCGCTGGACGCAGCGGCTGCGCCAGCCCTAGGCGGTGAGTAGGATCCGGCAGATTTCGACCAGGCCGGCCTGATCGATCTCGTCAAAGGCGTCATACTCGGTGGAGTCGACGTCGAGTACGGCCGCGAGCGTGCCGTCCGCCTTGAATACGGGTACGACGATTTCGGAATTGGACGCGGAGTCGCACGCTATGTGGCCCGGAAACTCGTGCACGTCAGGGACGATGATTGGCGCGCGGGTGGCCGCGACATGGCCGCAGACGCCCTTCCCAAACGGGATGCGCAGGCAGCCGAGCGTGCCCTGATAGGGACCGACGACCAGTTCATCCGGCTTGAGGGGGTCGACCAGGTAGAAGCCCGTCCAGAAAAAACGGGGCTTGAAGGCGAGGGTCAGCAGGCAGGCGGCACTCGCATAGCGCGCCGTTTCGGAGGTTTCCCCCCCCACGACACTGACGATTTCCTCGGTGAGCTGGCGGTATGCCTCTGCCTTGTCCATATCCTGCCTCTCTGCGGTCATGCGCGGCCTGTAACGCCGGATTGCACCTGACGGCAAGTGCCCGTTGAAGGGCGCCTCGACCTCTGAAATAGTCTAACCAGCGGGCAATGCAGCAGAATCGCGAGGAGGGCCGGTCCTTGGTAAACGGGTTGAGGACGCCTCTTTGTGCGCTGGCCCTCCTTCTGCTGCTCGGGATACCGGTTTCGGCGCAACCGGCCGACGACCTGCCTTTTGCCGGCGATACTGCAATCGAAGAAGAAGTGCTCGAGGATGGAATCGAAACCGACCTCGCCGCTGTTGACCGCGCGCATGCGGCCTACCTGGCGGACGGCGAACTGCAACTGGAGCGGCCGGAAGAGGATATCGACCTTCCGGAGCCTTCCCCGCCGCCCGGCTGGCTGCGGGCGTTCGCACAGTTCCTCGAAGCGCTGGGGCCCCTCTTCCAGGTCGTGTTCTGGATCGCCGTGGGTCTGATTGTGGCCGGTCTGCTCTATTTCCTTTTCGGCGAGGCCATCCGGATGCGATTTGGCGGGAGGAAGCCGCCGAACGCAAAGCGCGAGGATGATGTGCTGCAGGATTTGCGGCCGGACGCTGCCGCGGCACGGTCGCTTCTGGAGGAGGCGGACGCGCTGGCACGGCAGGGGCGCTTTGCCGAAGCGGTGCACCTGCTCCTCTTCCGGTCAATCGAAGACCTGCAAGAACGGATCGAAGGCGGCGTACCGACTTCGCTGACGGCGCGCGAGATCGCCGGGCTGGGCAAGCTGCCGGAGCGCGCCAAGCGCGGGCTGAAGCCGATCATCCAGGTGGTCGAACGCAGCTTCTTCGGCGGGCGCGCGGTGGACGCGGACGGTTGGCAGGAAGCGCGGCGCAGTTATGAAGACTTTGCCTTTGGCGAGGCATGGGCATGAGCGACGCGCCATCGTCTTCGCCCTTCTCCACCCGCGTGGTGGCAATCCTGATTGCCGTCGCCGCCATCTCGTTCGGCGCCGTGCTGGTGATGGCGGGCTGGGCGCCGGAACTTCGCGACCGCAACCGCGCGGGCGATCATCCATACTCGACATCCGCGCTCGGCTATAACGGCTTCGTGCGGCTGCTGGAGGATGCGGGCTATCCGGTGAAGGTTTCACGGCTGGAGAGCGATCTGGAATCGCGCGGCTGGGGGCTGATGATCGTGACTCTGCCGGCCTATGGCAGTTTCTCGGTGCTGGATGACCGGTCATTTCAGCCGGCGACGCTGGTGGTTCTGCCGAAATGGTCAGGGCGCACCGATCCGCTGAACGCGGCCCGCCAGTCCGACACGCGCTTCATCGAGGCGCGGGACCTGAACGACCAGCTGAGCGTACCTTATCCGGACGCGGAGATCCTGCGCGTGCGCATTCCGGCCAGCCTCGAGACGCCGTTCGGCGCGGCGCCGATCAAGCCGGATGTGCGGCTGCAGCTGATCAAGGCTCCATCTCTCGAAACCATCATCGCTGTCGAATCCGGAGCGCTGCTGGCGTATGATCCGGCACGCAGTCTTTACATTATGAGTGATCCCGACGTGTTTCACACGTTCGGCCTGACGCAGCGCGAGAACGCGCGTTTTGCCGTGCAGCTGGTCGATTTCCTGCGATACGATTCCACCGAGCCAATCCTGCTGGATGCGACGCTGCACGGGTTCGAGCGCTCCGAGAACCTGCTGAAGATGATGTTCAGTGTACCCTATATAGGCGTGACACTAGTGGCGTTAGCGGCGGCCTTGCTGCTGGGCTGGGCGGCGACGATCCGGTTCGGGCCACCGCT
>JBGTKN010000178.1:0-1686 GCA_041744615.1 Hyphomonas sp.
CGCTGCCTTCGTATGGGACCCGTCGAACCGGTTTGAACAGGTCGTCAACCCGGACTCGATCGACTGGTATCCGCTCGGCGAGATGCAGGCTGAACATGTCGGCGAGGCCAAGGCGCTGATTGAGGAACATGCCCGGCGTACGGGATCGTTGCGCGCGCGCGAACTGCTCGACAACTGGGAGACGACCCTCAGCCAGATGCTGATGATCGTGCCGAAGGAAGTCGCGTCCATCCTGCTCGCCCGCAAACCGGCCCCGAAAAAGAAACAGGCCGAGCGCGCCTAGGGCCCAGCCTGCCTTTTGGGATTAGGCCGCCGGGGGTTTCTTCCGGCGGATGCGCGGCCAGATCAGGCGCAGCCAGATCCAGAGCAAAGCCCCGATGAGCAGGAGCCAGGGCAGGCCGACCGCGAAAGCGGTGACGACGGCGGCAACCGCGCTTGCGAGATTGTAGAAGAAGCTGCCGAACGCGTCGCCAAGCGGCGACAGCGCGCCTTGCGAGACCGGATTGATCTTCGTCTCGTAGCTGACCGAGAGCTGGCTCATGTCGACGCGCTGGCGCAGCGCCGCGAGGCTCGAGGTCAGCGAATCGATTTCGCCGTTCACGCGGGCCAGCTCACGCTGGGTTTCCAGCAGTTCGCCGAGATTGCCGGGACGGTCGGCCAGCAGCTCCTCGATGCGTTCCTGGAGCAGGATCTGCGCTTTGAGGCGCGCATCCGTGTCAATGATCGTGACGGTGAGATCTTCGGCGGTCGTCTGGCGCGAGGTCACTTCGCCTTTCGCGGCCTCGGCCTCGGCTTCAACGCCGGAAAGGAACGTCTCGATCCAGGCCGGTGTGGCGCGCAGGTTCAGCGAGGCATTCGCCTCGGTTTCCGAATAGGCATTGAGCCAGGAATTCGTCACCACGCAGACCGCCGGGCCCGCCCTGTTGCAGGCGTCCACATGCGCCTGCATCGTCGGCTCGATCGCCTTGACCGGAAGGCGCATGCCGATGCTGTGGGAATAGGCGATGTACTGGACGCTGCCCGGTTCAGCGGGCGCGGCTTCGCCGCCTTCGGCAGCCACCTCTTCCATGTACGAAGCGTCCGCCATCTTTGCCGCCTCGGGCGGCGCCATTGACGGTCTGGTGTCGTAACTGCCTCCTGCGCCGCCACAGGCTGCCAGAGTTGTTGCGGCGACGGCTGCCGCCAACAGGAACTTGAACTTCATGATGCTGTCCTCCCCGGAACGGGTCACTCACGCATCATCGCTGCGAAAATGGCAAGAGCGAGCCGCTTTCGGGGAGAGTTGGCGCTCTTCAGGGACGGAAGGTGACGCGCCGCTCGCCCGGCGCCAGGGCGCGCTGGGCATGGTGGGCGAAATCGACGAGCAGGGAACGCGTCTCGCGCGGATCAATGATCTCCTCGGCGAGAAAGCTTTCGGCCGTCCGGAAGGGTGAGCGGATGGCCTCGAACTTCTTGTAGAGCGCGGCTTTCAATTCTTCAGGATTGTCCGCCTCCGACAATTCCTTCCGGAACGCCGCCTCGATCCCGCCGGCCATCGGCAGCGACCCCCAGTCGCCGCTCGGCCAGCAATAGCGCCACTTGGTCTTCGACTGGTTCATCATCGCCGAGCCGGCAAGCCCGTAGGCCTTGCGGATGACCACCGAACAGACCGGCACATCCGCCTGGTAGACCGCCGTCATCGCCCGC
>JBGTKN010000179.1:0-4130 GCA_041744615.1 Hyphomonas sp.
CGTCCATAATCGCGGCATCCAGTTCCCACTGGCCGGCGGTATTGGGGCTGGCGCCGCGTCCGGCGACATAGAGACCGGAGGCTTCGAGTTCCATCACCATGGCTTCGACCACGTCGAGCGCAGCCTCACCGGCGGCGAGCCGGGCGGCGCCATCACGAAGCAGGCCGCTCAGGTGCGCCTCTTCCGGGGAATAGTCGCGCCCGAAGATCGGCCCGGCGCCGCCGTGCAGGGCCAGAGCCCAGATCTTTGGCAAGGGTTTCGCCATCTCTTTTGCCTCTTTCCCCCCGCGTCAGGCTTGGCGGGGGCGTGTCGCATGGCTACCGTCCAGAGGTCGAAACAACAAGCCGTGAAGGGAGCTCCCGCATGAAAGCCGTGCTGTCGAAAACCGTAGGGGGCCCCGAGACCCTCGTGCTCGAGGACGTCGCCGTTCCCACACCGGGGAAGGGCCAGGTTCTGATCCAGGTGAAAGCCTGCGGGGTGAACTTCCCGGACTCGCTGATGCTGCTGGACATGTACCAGTTCAAGCCCGCCCGGCCGTTTGCCCCTGGCGGGGAAGTGGCGGGCATCGTTTCGGCCCTTGGCGAAGGCGTCAGCCATATAAAACCGGGTGACCGGGTGCTGGCCTCGGTCGGCACGGGCGGCATGGCGGAGTATGCCGTGGCGGCGGGCCCGAGCGTTATGCCTATCCCGGACAACATGCCGTTCGACGAGGCGGCGGCGCTGATGATGACCTATGGCACGTCCTACTATGCGCTGAAGGACCGGGCCGATCCTAAGCCTGGCGAGAAACTGCTGGTGCTGGGCGCGGCGGGCGGCGTCGGCATTGCGGCGGTGGAACTCGGCAAGGCGATGGGGCTGGAAGTGATTGCGGCGGCCTCGACGCAGGAAAAGGTGGATTTCTGCCTCTCGAAGGGCGCCGACAAGGGCCTCGTCTACGCAACCGAACTGGACCGTGACGGGCAGAAAAAGTTTGCCGACGACATCAAAGCGGTCTCCGGCGGCGGTGTTGACATCGTTTATGACGGCGTCGGCGGCAACTATGCGGAGCCGGCGGTGCGGGCGCTGAACTGGGAAGGGCGTTTCCTCGTGATCGGCTTTCCGGCCGGCATTCCGAAACTGCCCCTGAACCTGACGCTGCTGAAAAGCTGCGATGTTCGCGGCGTGTTCTGGGGAGCGGCCGTTGCGCGGGATCCGAAGGCACATGCGCAGAATGTCAAAGAACTGTTCGAGCTTTACAAGGCCGGAAAAATCCGGCCGCACATTTCCAACTCCTATCCGCTCGAGCGCGGCGGCGAAGCCATCCGTGAACTGATGGATCGTAAGGCGACGGGCAAGGTGGTCGTGCTGATCTGAGATGGCGACGAAGCCTTCCTCGAAAGAGTTCATGGCCGCCCTTGACCATGCGCGGAAGGCGGACGCCGTTACCCTCCGGGGTGTCCTGACAAAGATCCGGACACCTAAGCTGGAGGAGGGAATCAAGTGGAATGCGCCGAGCTATTCGGCCGGCGGACAGCACATCGTCACGTTCAATTTCGGTTGCCCTAAGAGCATCCGTTTGATCTTCCATTGCGATACGTCTCGCAAGGAGACCAAAGGCGCCGCGCCGATGATCGAGGACGAGTCCGGCCTGCTTGACTGGCAATCCGACTTCCGCGCGATCGCCGTGTTCCGCAGCTCGGATGAGGTCGCGGCAGCCAAGAAAACCCTTCCGGGTCTCGTCAGCCGGTGGGCACGCGCGGCGAAAGACTAGCACAAAAAACCCGCCAGATCGCTCCGGCGGGTTTTGATTGTGGGGCGATCAACCCCGCTTAAGCGCGTTTTGCGTCGTCGACTTCCTCGAAGTCGGCATCCACCACGCCGTCATCCTTGGCGCCGTCGGCTTCGGCGGCGGCGGTGCCGGCGGCGGCGTAGATCGCTTCGCCGAGTTTCATCGCGGCGTTCATCAGCGACTGGTGCTTGGCCTGTATGTCGGCAGCATTGTCACCGGCGGCGGCGGTCTTGAGGTCCGCAATCGCCGATTCGATCTCGCCCTTGACTGTGTCTGAGACCTTGTCGCCATGCTCGATCATCTGTTTCTCGGTCTGGTGAACGAGGGCTTCGGCGTGGTTCTTGGCTTCGACGAGTTCGCGGCGAGCCTTGTCGGCGCCGGCATTGGCTTCGGCTTCGGCCATCATCTTCTTGATGTCGGCTTCGGAAAGGCCGCCATCTGCCTGGATGGTGATCTGCTGTTCCTTGCCGGTCGCCTTGTCTTTGGCCGAGACCGAGACGATGCCGTTGGCGTCGATGTCGAAGGTCACCTCGATCTGCGGCAGGCCGCGCGGGGCAGGCGGCAGGCCTTCGAGGTTGAACTGGCCGAGCATCTTGTTGTCGTTGGCCATCTCGCGCTCGCCCTGGAACACCTTGATGGTCACGGCGGGCTGGTTGTCCTCGGCCGTTGAGAAGACCTGCGATTTCTTGGTCGGGATGGTCGTGTTGCGGTCGATCAGGCGCGTGAAGATGCCGCCGAGCGTTTCGATGCCGAGCGAGAGCGGGGTGACATCGAGGAGGACCACGTCCTTGACGTCGCCCTGCAGCACACCGCCCTGGATCGCGGCGCCGATGGCGACGACTTCGTCCGGGTTGACGCCCTTGTGGGGCTCCTTGCCGAAGAATTTCTTCACAGCTTCCTGCACCGCGGGCATGCGCGTCATGCCGCCGACGAGGACGACCTCGTCAATGTCGGCCGCCGTCTTGCCGGCGTCCTTGAGGGCTTTCTGGCACGGGTCGATGGTGCGCTTGACGAGGTCTTCGACAAGGCCTTCGAACTTGGCGCGGGTCAGCTTGATGTTGAGATGTTTCGGGCCGGTCGCGTCGGCCGTGATGAAGGGCAGGTTCACTTCGTACTGCGTGGCAGACGAGAGTTCCTTTTTGGCTTTCTCGGCTTCTTCCTTGAGGCGCTGGAGGGCGAGCTTGTCGGTCTTCAGATCGATGCCCTGTTCCTTCTTGAACTCGCTGGCTAGGAAATCGACAATCCGAAGGTCGAAGTCTTCACCGCCGAGGAAAGTGTCGCCATTTGTCGAGAGCACTTCGAACACGCCGTCGCCAATCTCGAGGAGCGAGACGTCGAACGTGCCGCCGCCGAGGTCATAGACCGCGATCGTCTTGTTGCCGGCCTTGTCTAGGCCGTAGGCGAGGGCAGCAGCCGTCGGCTCGTTGATAATCCGCAGAACGTCGAGACCAGCGATGCGGCCGGCATCTTTTGTCGCCTGGCGCTGGGCGTCGTTGAAATAGGCGGGGACCGTGATGACGGCCTGCGTCACTTTCGCGCCGAGATAGGCTTCGGCGGTTTCTTTCATTTTGGTGAGGATGAAGGCGGAGATTTCCTGCGGGGAATAGTCCTTGTCGCGGCCCTTGACCCAGGCGTCACCGTTCGGCGCCTTGACGATGCTGAAGGGGCTCATCGCCTTGTCCTTCTGGGCGGTGGGGTCGTCGAAGGTGCGCCCGATCAGGCGCTTGATGGCGTAGAACGTGAAATCCGGGTTGGTGACGCCCTGGCGGCGTGCGGGTTGGCCGATGAGGCGGTCTCCGCCTTCGGTAAAGGCCACAACCGACGGGGTGGTGCGGGCCCCTTCGGCGTTTTCGATAACCTTGGCCTGGCCGCCTTCCATCACGGCGACGCACGAGTTCGTGGTGCCGAGGTCGATGCCGATGATCTTGCTCATATTGTCTCTCTCTTCGTTAGCTGCCTTCGGCGGGGTTTGGGTTCGGTCTGCTCAGCAGCCCCGGCCGCCAATGGCTCTCTTCAAGTTACTTTTTTGAGCGGTGAGGACGGGGTTGAGGCCGACTCACCTGTTCGGTCGTCGATATGGTGAACCCTGAGCCACGCTCAAGGGGCGTATGCACATTTGGATAGGTCGGCGCATAGGCGGCGTCTATGGCGGAATCGGACAGGTTCAATTTGAAAATCATTCTCAACGCTCTCATCTCGAAGCCATGAGACTTAGATTCCCAACCTTGCCGCGGCCGGCCCTGAAGACGCTGACATACAGCCTGATGCACTTCAGTGTGGCGATCTGCGTGGCCTATGCACTTACGGGGAGCTGGCACGCGGCGCTCGCCATCGGCATGATCGAGCCGCTGCTGCAGACGGT
>JBGTKN010000180.1:0-6038 GCA_041744615.1 Hyphomonas sp.
GGCTTCGCCGCATTCATCGCTTTCGAGGCCGTCAGCCTGCTTCTGGCGGCCGCCGCCCTGCGCACCTCCTACCGTGCCTGAAACGAAAGAAGCCCCGCCGTTTCGGGCGGGGCTTCCAATGTCTGAAGTTCAATTCGGCTAGAACGACTTGCGAACCGTCACGCCGAACGTGCGCGGTTGGTTCGGATAGCCCGAGATCGAGCCAGCCTGAGCCACCGACGGGAACGCCACCGTGATGAACTGATCGTCCGTCAGGTTGCGCGCCCACAGCGTGACGCCGAGACCGTTTGCCGTTTCGAGGCCCGCCGAAGCGTTAAATAGGCTGACTTCCCGCTCCTCGCCGATCAGGGCCTGGTTGGCCGGATCGTCGAAATAGGCGGCTGGACCTTCATACTGCCAGTCGGCGCGAATGAACGACTCCATGTCGCGAACCTTGAAGAAGTATGTCGCCGCGGTCGATGTGATGACTTCCGGGATGCCCGAAGGTTTCAGACCCGACAGGTCGCCCGAAGCGGAGTTCGGGAAGCTGTCATAGATCGGATCCTGGAAGGTGCCGGCGAAGGTCAGCAGCAGCGGATCGATCGGAGTCCATGTGACGTCGAACTCGACACCGTTGTTCGACTGCTTGCCCGCGTTGGCGAGGGCAAAGCCGGTTCCGGTGAAGACGTTCGACTGGAAGCCTTCGATCGACTGGTCAAACAGGGCGAGGTTGAACGCCACCCGGTCGAACTGCGCCTTGATTCCGGCTTCGAAAACGGCCGCCTCTTCAGGGCCGGCGAACCGGGTGCCCGAGGTAAGGTTCGGCAGGGCGAGGCCAGCGTTGCGGATCGGCGAACCCGCCGGAGCCGGCGAGCCGGCCGGCGAACCACCAATGAAGTCGGCCGCGAATGGACGGGAGTCGCGCGACAGATTCCAGGACGTCGCCTTGAAGCCCGTCGCATAGGACACGTACGTGTTCACATTGTCCGTCAGGTCGAACGCGACGCGCAGCGTGGTGCTGACGTCGTTGTCGTTCGTCTGGCCCGACTCGACCACGTTCGGGAAGCCGAGGAACGGCGGCAGGAACTGCAGCGGACGCAGGCCCAGGAACGGGTTGAAGGTCGGGTCGTTGGCGAACTGCGGCGGGACGCCGGCAGCGACGCCGAGCGCTACAAGGTCAAGTGCCGAGAAAGCATCGGTGTTGATGATGTTGCCGTAGGCGTCTTTCTTGTCGTCCGTATAGTTGACGCCGAGCGTCACCGTGGCGCGGTCCGTGACGTTATAATCGACCGTGCCGAACAGGGAGATGGACTGGTTGTCCTGGCCGAATTGTTCGGCAAGTCCCTGGCCGGATTGACCGAACAGGTTACCGATCGCCGTAGGGCCTCCGAGGATGAACTCAACCGTATTCAGCGCGCCGCCCGAGAGGACATCCGCATAGGCGCGGAAGTCGTCGCCGTAACGGAAATCGTTCTCGATCTCGACCTTTTCGTCGAAATAGAACGCGCCGAGCATCCAGTCGACCTTGCCGACGCCCGAAGACGAGACCCGGAATTCTTGCGTGAAGGTCTGGATGTCGGTCTGGTTGGCATTGCGGCCGATAAGGTCTGCGCTGGTGAAATCGGAATCCTGGTTCGTATCGAGCTTGGATTCGCGGTAGGCCGTGATCGAGGTCAGTTGCACTTCGCCCAGATCCCAGTCGCCCTGGAAGGACAGGCCGCCATTGTCGATCTTGTTGGTCGAACCGTAGTTGTAATAGACGTCGTAGCTGAACGGATCTTCGGCAACCAGATTGCCCCCAATCGCCTGGACAACTGCACCGGTCGGACCGTTGACGACGTTGCCTGCCGCGCAGCAGACTTCGTCAATCGTGTCATAGTCGGCCATCAGGCGGAACGACATGTTCTCGTTCGGCTCAAACAGCAGGTCGCCGCGTATGCCGTAGCGGTTGCGCTCGTTCTGGTCAGGGCCGAAGCCGAGATCTTCGACATAGGCGTCGCGCTTGTTGTACGTCGCGCTGACCGCACCGGCGAGGTTCTCGGTGATCGGACCGGTCACATAGCCGTTCAGGCGGTAGCCATTGAAATTGCTGACGGTGGCATCGGCGACGCCGCCGAATTCATACTGCGGCTTCTTGGTGACGACTGAGATCACACCGGCCGAGGCGTTCTTGCCGAACAGCGTGGATTGCGGTCCGCGCAGAACTTCGACGCGCTCGATGTTCGGCAGGTCCGAAATCTGCGAGGCTGAACGCGACCGGTACACACCGTCGATGAATACGCCGACCGAAGGTTCGATACCGGCATTGTTGGCACCGTTGCCGAAGCCGCGGATGACGAAGTTGGTGTTGGAAGACGATTGCAACTGGCTGACGGTCAGCGAAGGCACCAGCGACTGGAGATCGTTGAGATCGACAATCGCGGCGCGCGTTATCGTCGCGTCATCCACAACAGAGACGGCAATCGGCACGTCCTGAAGGGTCTGCTCGCGCTTGGTCGCCGTGATGGTCACGGTCTGCAGCGTGCGCGATTCTTCGGCGGCGTCTTCTTGGGCAATGGCCGGAGCCGCAAAGGCGGTGAGGGCGGTCACGCCGGCACCAAGGCAAAGAATCGCCTTCAGCCCGCCGGTGCGGGCTTTGTTCGAATTGTATGAAAACACTCTGGATTTCCTTCCTGGGAGTTTGATCTGAAAACGGTTGCGGTGACCGGCTCTTCGCGGCGCGAATCCAATCTTCCTTTATTTTTGGAGAGGGTAAACCAGCAGCAGATGGCCTGTGCAACCCCGCCGGTCCCTGCAAATGCAGTCGAAAGGGGGTATCAGGCCGTTTCGCTTGAACTTTATCGGCACTGTTGCCGCCATTACACACCGCGAGCGAGTGTTCCGTGTTGGAACGGCGCCGGTAAAACTGCCTCGCAGAAGTCGCGCAGAACGCGAGAGATTGCGTCCAGACTGCCCGCACGTGTCCTTTGAGGCGAGACTTTCCCATCCCGGGTGAACTGCGATCTGGAATGGATATTGCGATTGGCAGCTCCGGACAGGCCCATCCCGGCCGTAGCAGATTACCCGGAGTACCCTACCCCCATGATCGACCGGTCGATCCATCCCAACACGCGCATCCTGCTGGATGCCTGGCGCCGCATGCAGGCGGATCCGCATTCGCATGGTCAGTCAGGCCCCGACGCCAGCGAGCATGAAAACCTGATCGACCGCATCTTCGTCGTCGAACAGCGCGAGGACCAGTCCTGGCTCGTGCGCACCTCCGGCGCGATGCTCAACGCCCTCGTCGGGCGCAATCTCGTGAACCGCAACTATCTCGATCTCTGGACCGGACCGGACCGCGCAATGATGGCGGCCTTCCTCGAAGCCATCCGCTTCGACGGGGCCCCGGGCGTCGTGCGCGGCCGCGGCGAGACGCTGACGGGCGAACGCGTCGAACTTGAGATCACGCTGATGCCGCTCAGCGCCGAGGCCGGCCGCTCACCTCGCCTGCGCATGCTCGGTCTATACCAGACGCTCGGCGGCGAACCGGTGCTGACCAGCCAGCCGGTCTTCCGTCATCGCATCTCGATGCTGGTGCCACCGGACACCCGCAAGCTCGGCCCGCAGCTGCGCCTCGTCGCCAACCGGCGGCAAGGCCTGCACTGATCAGGCGAGAAATCAGGCGGGCGCCAGCGTCCGCTTCGGTTCTTCCGGCGGCAGGAGTTTTGCGCCGAGGATCAGATCTGCAGCTCTCTCCGCTACCATGATCGTCGGCGCATTGGTGTTGCCGCCGATCAGCGTCGGCATGACCGACGCATCTACGACCCGCAGACCCTCGATGCCGCGCACCTTCAGGTCGCCGTCCACGGGGCTCGACGCGTTCGCCCCCATCGCGACCGTACCGACCGGGTGATAAATCGTCTCGCCCTTCTCCCGGATGAAGGCATCAATGTCGGCGTCCGACACGACACCCGCGCCCGGCATTATCTCGCCTGCCGCGTAGGGCTGGAGCGAAGCCTGGCGGATTACTTCGCGCACCATCTTCACCGACTCGCGCATCGCGCGGCGGTCTTCCTCGGTGGCCAGATAATTCGGGTCGATCGCCGGATGATCGAACGGATCGGCTGACTTCAGCATCACCGTTCCCCGGCTCTCCGGACGCAGCTGGCAGGCGTGGATGGTGAAGCCGTCTTCGGTCGGCGTGAAATTGGCGTGATCCATCATGATCGCGTTGACCGCGTGCAGCTGGATGTCGGGCATCTCGAGACCCGGCCGGGATTTCAGGAACGCCCCCGCCTGCAGGAAATTGTCCGCGCCGGCGCCCTTCTGCGTCGCCAGGTACTGGATGCCGACAAACAGCTTTTTAATCCCCTTCTGCATCGAATACGCAGACACCGGCTGAGTCATGCGGTTGATCACCGTAACATCGAGATGGTCCTGCAGGTTCTTGCCGACGTTGGGCGAAGCCGCCTTCACGTCGATTCCAAGCGCCTTCAGCGCATCCGGATCGCCGATGCCCGACAGCTGCAGGATCTGCGGCGATTGCACCGCGCCGGCGCATACGATCACCTCGCGTGACGCCCGCACGCTCGACGCGGCTTGCCCCCGCGCTTCGGTAAATTCCGCGCCCACTGCCTTGCCGCTCTCAATCAGCACGCGCGTCACGAGCCCGGTCGAAATCACCTTGAGGTTCGGCCGCTTGCCCTCGATCGGGCGCAGGTAGGCATACGACGCGCTCCACCGTTCGCCCTTGTGGATCGTACGCTGGTAAGGCCCGAAGCCTTCCTGCTGCGCGCCGTTGAAATCGTTGGTGACCGGATAACCTGCTTCGCGGCCCGCTTCGACGAAGGCCTTATAGATCGGGCTCGTCATCGGGCTTTCGGACACGTTCAGCGGGCCGTCGCCGCCATGAAAGTCGTTGGCGCCGCGCTCATACGTCTCGGCGCGCTTGAAATATGGCAGCACATCCGCGTAACTCCAGCCCTTGAGGCCCATCTGGCCCCACTGGTCGTAGTCGCCGGCATGGCCGCGGATATAGACCATGCCATTGATGGACGATGAGCCGCCCCAGCCCTTGCCGCGCGGCCAGTAGAGCTTGCGACCGTTCATATGCGTCTGCGGTTCGCTCCAAAAGCCCCAGTTGTGATCGTTGGCTTCCTTGATCAGACTGCCGACACCCGCCGGCATGCGCACCATCAGGGACGTATCCCTCTTGCCCGCCTCGATCAGGCAAACGCGCATGGAAGGGTCCGCCGACAGCCGGTTCGCCAACACGCAGCCGGCGCTGCCTGCGCCAATGATCACATAGTCAAACGTCTCAGTACTCACGTAAGGTCAACTCCCGGCGATGGTTTATGCGCTGTTATGCCTAACGCCGCTGCAAGGATCGAGGCAACCAATTGTCAATCTTCCTCTCCTAAATGGGAAACAGGAACGCTGCGGAAAGCGGCGCCTTTTTGCATTCAGGACTCGTCACGATGACGCTTCCAAGTTTCCTTAGTTCGCCGCCGGTACCCGGCGCCAGCCCCAAGCGGGACCGGCGAAGCTACAAGCGCGTCGACCTGCGCCTGACGGGCCGTTTCTTGACCCATGAAAGCGACGACCGCGAATTGCTGACGTCTAACGTCTCCTGCGACGGCGCCTTCATCCTTTCTTCCGCGCCGCCCGAGGCCGGCGAGCAGATCGTCTGCTATTTCGATGAACTCGGCCGAGTCGCTGCAGACGTCATCCGCATGACTCCCGGCGGTTTTGCGGTCCGCTTCCACACTTCAACGCTGAAACGCGACAAGCTGGCCGACCGCCTGACCTGGTTGCTCAACAAGGACACGCTCGGCCTCGCCGAAGACCGCGCCTCCACGCGCTTTTCCGCGTCCGGCCAGGCCGTTGTCATCCTACCGGATGGCAGCCAGCTCCAGTGCCGCCTGACCGACATCTCCCTCACCGGCGCCGCCTTCGAAGCGCTTGGCACGCCCCCCTTCGTCGGCGATCGGGTCCACACCGGCAACCTTCCTGCCGAAGTCGTCCGTGTCGCCGGCAAGAAATTCGCAGTGCGCTATCTGCGCGGCGCCGAGGCTGCCGAA
>JBGTKN010000181.1:0-4100 GCA_041744615.1 Hyphomonas sp.
CGTAGAAGACGTGCGCGACGAAAAACGCCGCCATGCCGGGCAGCAGCCAGCGGTCGGGTTTGCCCGCCAGGAAAGCATCGCCGACAGCTGACGCAGCGAGCGCGGCCCAGAGCAGCCAGGTGGCGCCGGAACCCAGTGCGATCAGGGCGAGGATGACGACGCCGGAGACCTTGAGGACGGCGCGGCTGGCGCCTTCGCCCCGGAAACTGAACAGAAATCCATAGGCCAGGGCCGCGAGGCTGGCCGTACTGAAAGCAGCCCAGAGCGCCGGCGCGCTCAGGCAGCGTCTCCGATAGGCTCCGGCAGTCTCAGCAGAAGGCGGGCCATGGCGCGGTGGCGTTCTTTGACGTGGGCGCCCACGACGCCGAGCGCCGTGGCCAGAACCGCCGCATCGTCCGTGAAGCCGAGGCCGACGACTACATCCGGCACCATGTCCACCGGCATGACGAAATAAGCTGCGGTGGCAAACAGCACGGCCTTGGCCTTGGCCGGGGTAAGCGGATCGCGCGCGCAATAGTAGGCGCTCGCCAGATCGTCGGCGAACGGGATCTGACCCGCAAGGCGCAGCAGCTTGGGGATCAGGCCCTGTGCCGTGCGTTCATTGCGCTGGATCGACTTGGGCAGGTAGACCCCGCCTTCGCCTTTCACCGTATTGATGATTTCCGCTGCGTCAGACATTGCGCTCTCCTAGGGCTATTATAGTTCACTGCAGTCATCGCCGAAAGCAAGGCCTGCATATGGGCCATATCAACGTTCAAGGAGGGCAGTGCCCATGGAACTCAATTCGAACATCTCCGCCGTCATCACCGGTGGCGCCTCGGGTCTCGGGGCGGCTACAGCCCGCAAACTGGCCTCATACGGCGTGAAAGTGGCCCTTTTCGACCTCAACGCCGAGAA
This sequence comes from Hyphomonas sp., assembly GCA_041744615.1. GTDB lineage: Bacteria > Pseudomonadota > Alphaproteobacteria > Caulobacterales > Hyphomonadaceae > Hyphomonas. Next base: position 898 of record JBGTKN010000181.1, read on the forward strand.
AGGCGAAGCCCTCGCCAAGGAACTCGGCGGCGTGTTCTGCAACGTCAATGTCACCGACGAAGCCTCCGTGGATGCCGGATTTGTGAAATCCCGCGCCGCCATCGGCCAGGAACGTATCCTGATCAACTGCGCCGGCACCGGTAATGCGATCAAGACTGCCAGCCGCAACAAGGAAACCGGCGTGCCGGAGCACTTCCCGCTCGACAAGTTCAATCTGATCATCCAGATCAACCTGGTCGGCACCTTCCGCTGCGTCGCCAAGTCGGCCGCCGGCATGCTGACCCTCGACCCGATCGACGGCGAGCGCGGCGCGATCGTCAACACCGCCTCGGTCGCCGCCGAAGATGGCCAGATCGGCCAGGCCGCCTACTCCGCCTCCAAGGGCGGCGTGGTCGGCATGACCCTGCCGATCGCGCGTGACCTCAGCCGTGATTTCATCCGTGTGAACACGATCCTCCCGGGCATCTTCAACACGCCGCTGCTGGCCGCCGCGCCCGAGCCCGTGAAAGCTGCCCTCGGTGCACAGGTTCCCCACCCGGCCCGTCTCGGCAACCCGGAAGAGTACGCTTCGCTGGCGGTCGAGATGTGCGGTCGAGATGTGCCGCAACGCCTATTTCAACGGCGAAGACGTCCGCCTAGACGGCGCGATCCGCATGGCGCCTCGTTGATCTATTGCTCGGCGCAGATCGCGAGCTGACGCTCGCGGCGCCTGCGTCTTCGCCTTGCTCGTGGAGCTTTTCTCTCCGAGCATCAGTCGTGCAAAGCCCGCTCTCCCGAGCGGGCTTTTTCTGTCAGCCGCGGGCCGCCATCACGGCTTGCCAGCGATCCATCGCCTCCCGCCCCCAGATCGCGAGGCGGTCGGCGTAGAATTCTTCAAACGCCGGCGTGCCAACCGCAAGCGTCACCCAGCCGGCCTTGCTCGCTGTGAAGAGGTGCACGTCCGGCTGGACCGCCTGCTTGTCGTCGAGTGTTCCGACCCTCACGAACGCCGCCGCCTCACGCGCCGCCGGGTAATGACTCCACACGGCGACATGGCAATGCGGGCAGCGCGCGATCCGTTGACCTTTGCCGCTATTGCTGGGCGTGTCGATGATCACCGGCGCCTCGCCCGTGAGGTCGATCTCGGATGTTTCAATCAGGGTGTTTACGACGAAGGCCGAGCCCGTTTCCCGCTGGCACCAGGTGCAATGACAGCAATGGGTAATCATGGGTGCCCGGTTGAGCCGGTAGCGCACCGCGCCGCACGTGCATCCGCCTTCAAGCTTCTGGGTCATTGTCCCCTCGCCTGGAACAAGACTACAGCTGGCATCTGTTCCGGAAAAGCCGTGATCTAGTCCAAGGGGGCGGACGGATCCCTCACGCGGATGAGGCCGTTGCCGATCATCGTCATCACGACCTCGCCGTTCTGATTGAACACCGTCTGGCGTGATTTGGTGAGGCCCATCTCGGGGCGGGACTTCGACCGGCGCTTGTCGATGAGTTCAACTTCGACCGACAATTCATCACCGGGGTAAACTGGCTTGACCCAGCGAAGCTCATCAAGGCCCGGCGAGCCTAGACCTGCGGTTGGCTCGCCGTCCTTCCAGGTGTCCACCATCATCCGCATCGCCATCGCGCCGGTATGCCAGCCAGACGCCGACAAGCGGCCGAAAAACGTCGCCTTCGCCGCTTCGTCATCGAGATGGAAGGGCTGCGGGTCATACTTCGAGGCGAACTCGATCACTTCTTGGCGGGTCACCTTATAGGTGCGCGACGAGCGCGTGCGTGTGCCGACCACCATGTCCTCGAAGTACCGCATGCGCCCTGCCCTGTGCTGCCAGAAAGAACCGGAACTTGCCGGAACATCGAGGCTTGGCAAGCGTGACGCAACGGGAGGGGGTGCAGAGACAAAAGGCGGCGCTACAACAGGCACCAGACCGCGACAGGAGTGAGATGTGGAATTCGATGACGTCGTGAGAAGCCGCCGCAGCATCCGGGGCTATCAGAAGAGGCCGGTGCCAAAGGCGCTGATCCGCGAAATCCTCGAGATTGCGATGCGCGCGCCGACTTCGCTCAACACGCAGCCCTGGAATTTCTATGTCGTTGCCGGCGATGTGCTGGACAGGATCCGAGCCGGAAATGTGGAGCGCAACCTGGCCGGTGTGCCGCACAGCCGCGAGTTCCGTCTCGGGCCGGAGTATGCCGGCGAGCACCGCAAACGCCAGATCGAGATCGCAATCCAGTTGTTCGAGGCGATGGGCATCGAGCGCGACAACAAGGAAAAGCGGATGGACTGGATCCTGCGCGGCTTTCGCCAGTTCGATGCGCCGGTCTCGATCGTCATCACCTATGACAAGTCGATTCAGGGCAGCGACATCGCGCCCTTCGACTGCGGCGGCGTCGTCAACTGCCTCGTCAATGCGGCCTGGAACCGGGGTCTGGGCTGCGTGATCAACAGCCAGGGCATCATGCAGAGCCCGGTGGTGCGCGCCGAAGCCGGCATTCCGGACGACCAGGTGATCCAGACCTGCGTGGCGATGGGCTGGCCGGATGAGAGCTTCCCGGCGAACGCCGTCGTCTCAAGACGCAAATCGGTCGACGAGGCGGCGACGTTCCGGGGGTTTGAGGATTAGCCCTACTCCTGCTCAATCACGTCGCCCGCCCTGAGGTGGCGGTGCTGCATGTTGTACCAGTCATCTCTCAGGCCGGTGAATTCGACCGGCAGGCCGCGTGCGGAGTTGAGATCGGGTCCGTCGATCACCTGGAAGTGGAGATGCGGCTCGGTCGAGTTCCCCGAGGAACCGGCTTCGCCGATCGGCTCGCCGGCGCGGACTGTATCGCCTGCGCTGACTTGAACACTGCCCATGCGAAGATGCGCGTAGAGGGAATGTTCGCCATTGTTGTGGCGAATGAGAACGTAATTGCCCGCAGCGGCATCAAAGCCGCCTTTCATGATGATTGCCTGCTGGTGGCCCATGACCCGCTGCATGTAGTCACCAAATGGCTCGCCCTTCAGTCGCAGCATCCCCGCGCTGTCTTCCCGGTCACCCTGCACGGCCGCGACAACACCGTCGGCCGCGGCAAGCACCGGCGCACCGAATGTCAGATAATCCGTAAGCTGACTTCCGTCGCCGGTGTGTGATTTCATGTCCGGACCGAGCCGGGCAAGATCGAGCGCAAATTCCGATGAGACGACCCAGCGATGGTGATGCGCTGCGTCGCCC
>JBGTKN010000182.1:0-2080 GCA_041744615.1 Hyphomonas sp.
GCTTCTGCGCTAGAACCCTTTTGCTCAAAGTGCGCAAAAGTAGCGTCGCTGTCACGAATGAGCCCTGATTTCCGCGAGCGTTCCTGGCTGGCCCTTGAATCGCGGATCATCCGGCCTAACTTATACTCAAATCGAGCAAAACGGCTCGGTGAAGGAGGTTACCATGGCGCGTCTGATCGACTCCGGTCCCGGCTGCCCCACCCCCACGCCCCTGCGCGCCAAATCGGCCGCTGATGCGCGCGGTCTGGTCTATGATGACGCCGTGAAGGCCGAAACGGACGCGCTTTATCCGCTGGTCGCGGATTTCGTCACCCCGATGGAATGGCCCGCGATTGCCCCGCTGGTGGCCGGTATCAACCGGCTGAAGCGTGCCAAGAACGCCGTCATCCTCGCCCACAATTACATGACACCGGACATCTTCAGCCTCGTCGGCGATTTCCGCGGCGATTCGCTGCAGCTCGCCCGTGAAGCCTCGGCTACTGACGCTGCCATCATAGTGCAAGCCGGCGTGCACTTCATGGCCGAGACCTCCAAGATCCTCGCGCCGGAAAAAACCGTACTGATCCCGGACACCCGCGCCGGCTGTTCGCTCGCCGCCTCGATCACGGGCGCGGATGTGCGCCTGATCAAGCAGAAATTCCCGAACTATCCGGTCGTCACCTATGTCAACTGCACCGCCGACGTGAAGGCCGAGTGCCACATCACCTGCACCAGTTCCAATGCCGCCCAGGTGGTCGAGCACGTGGCAAAAGAATGGAACACCGACACCGTGATCCTGGTGCCTGACCAGTATCTCGCCAAGAATGTCGCCGCCCAGACCGGCATCCGCATTCTCACTTGGCCGGGCGCCTGCGAAGTGCACGAGCTGTTCTCCGGCGAGGATGTCAAACAGCTTCGCGAAGCCCATCCTGGCGTCATCATCTTGGCCCACCCGGAATGCCCGCCAGACGTGCTGCAGGAGGCCGACTTTGCCGGCTCGACCTCGGCGCTGTCGAACTATGTGGCCGAGAACCAGCCGAACAAGGTCGTGCTGCTGACCGAATGCTCGATGAGCGACAACGTGGCCGCGGAAAACCCGAACGTGAATTTCATTCGTCCGTGCAACCTCTGCCCGCACATGAAGCGCATCACGCTGGAAAACATCTATGACTGCCTGATGACCGGCCAGCATGAAGTGACCATCCCGGAAGATGTACGCGTGCGGGCGAAAGCGGCGCTGGACGCGATGCTCGCGCTGCCGAAAATGGCCCGCCCGCTGGCCTTCAGGACCGGTCAGGTGCCACTCGAACTCGAGATGGTGATCTGACACACGTATGATTGAGACGGCTTGCCAAGCGCGGGCTGAAGCAGTGAAGTCAACCGGACCCTAGTCGAGGAGGCGTCCATGTCGAATTACCTGAAGCCGGTGCTCGGCTTGCTCCTGCTTGCGCTCGCTGCCAGCCTTCCGGCTACCGCCGCCGAGGGCAAGGGCGACTCGGACAAATCGGATGTGCTCGGAAACTGGAGCTTCCAGACCAAACCCTACCGCGAAGGTCAGTGCGTGATGACCGGCACGATGAACCTCTCTCCGCACCCGGACGAAGGCCTGTATGGCTGCGAAATCACGGCCGTCGAGATGTGCACCATGTGGGGCCGCTCCGTCGTGCGCCAATCCTGCGAGGCGCGCCGGTTCGGCGACCAGGTGTCCATCCGCTCGACGATCGAGGAAATGATCGAGACCAAGATGCCTGAGATGTATTACGTGCCTGACAATTTCACCCTGACGATCCAGAGCCGTGAGCGCATGTTCGGCGCGCTCGTCTCCGCCGTCACCGCGCCGGTCGAATTCCGCCGCGCGAATGACGGGATTTCCTGACAAGCACATGTTCGAGGGGACAACTCACCGGGTGCGCGCCGAAGCCGGCGCGAACGTCGATGTGCTCATCGTGGGCGCGGGCCTCGCCGGCCTGTTCCTCGCGCTGAAGCTGGCGCCGCGCCATTGCCTCGTCATTTCGCCGTCAACGCTGGGCCAAGCGGCCTCCTCCGCCTGGGCCCAGGGCGGACTCGCCGCCGCGCTGGATCCGCTCGACAGTCCCGCCCA
>JBGTKN010000183.1:0-8421 GCA_041744615.1 Hyphomonas sp.
GCCCGCGCCTACGGCGCCGCACTCTCGGCCATGCAGGCGAGCCTCGCCGCCCTGCCGGCAAAGCCCGCCGACCAAGCGGCGCGAGAAACCCTGCTCACCGGCCAGGCTGTCATTCGCCTGATCAACTTTGACCCCCTGCTCCCGCCGGAGCTTGGTCCGCACACGGAGTTCCTCCGCGTCGTCGATGCCATGCTGGACTATAATGAAACGGGTCAGAAATACTGGCGCGCCTACAATGCCACCGCCGCCAGCACGCCGGCCCCGAAGGCCTGAGACCTCAGCTCGCCCGCTTCACTAAATCGCGCACCGACGTCCGCGACCGTGCGACTACGGACGACACAAGCTCATGCGAAAAGGTCGCGCCGCTGAACCAGGTCCGCTTGCCGCCCTGCGCCTCGCGCATCGCCGTGAACAGACCATCCGCCACCGCATCGATCCGGTATTGCGGGAAATACTTCCACGTCCGCGAATAGATCAGCGTATCGGCCCGCACGCCCATGCGCTGAAGGTCGGACATCAGGATCTCGCGCAATTCCGGCGGCGTCAGTCCGTTCGAGAACTGACCGGTCACATACAGGTGCGATCCGTCCTCCATCACGTCGCCTTCCCGCCGCGCGCCGAGCATCGCGCCGCGCAGCATCGGGTCCTTGCAGGCGCGAGAATATCCATGCACCTGCGCGCCCTTAAACCAGTTCTTCGACGCGACCAGTGTCGTCGTGTAATTCTGCCACTCGACGCCCTGAAGCACCGCCTGCTCGGCCGGCAAAAGGTCGGTCAGCTTGGCAAAATCGTCCATCGGAATGGTCGAGACCAGCGCGTCAAACCGCTCCCGCCCGCCGCCGGAGACCACGATCACGCTATTGTCGCGCCGCTCGAGATGCTCGATGCGCGCTTCCAGCCGGATATCGAACCGCGTCGAGAACCGCTCCCAGAACTCGCTCCAGCCTTCCACCGGCATGTGCATGTCATTTAGCACGCCGGAGACCAACAGGTCGAAATCGCACCATTGTACCGTCTGTCCGATGGTGACTTCCTTGGCATAGCCATAGCCCTGCGCCGGTAGGATCCTGTGCATCGCAAGGTCGAGTTTCGGCAAGTCCAGCCGCGCCAGCCAGTCGTCCACCGTCATCGCGGCTTCGGCCTTCACGGCCGGGTCCGACGGCGCCGCCGCAATCTGCTTTCGCAACCGCCCGGCCTCGGTGACGAACCGGAAGGCCTGGACAACCAGCGGCGGCCCGGCACCTTTTTTCACGTAATCGACCACCGGCGCATCGTCATACCGCGCCTCGCCAAGGCGTCGCAGCTTGATCCCGTGCGCCTTCATCCAGCGCTTCACCAGCACATGTTGGCGGGTCGTGTAACAGGTCCCCATCTCGTTGAAAGCATCGCCGGACGCGAACGAGAAGGACTTCCCGCCGATCCGATTTTCCTTCTCAAAAATAACCGCCTGATGGCCGGATTCCTGGATGAACTGAGCTGCGCTCAGTCCCCCGGGCCCGCCGCCAATGACAGCAATTTTCAACCTCGGCATACCTTTACATCCTTGCGCCAAGCCTGCTGGTGCCAGCAGGTCGGCGGCGTGTCCACCTCCGGAAAGCCAACTGCGCCGGACCTCCCCTTCCCGCGGCAATCCGGATCATGCCTGCAAGCAGAACAGTCAGCCCGGTTAACAATCCGGAAACGCGGGCCGTAAAATCCGCCGGATGCCTCAAGGGTGAAAACAAGGTTTCCCTGTCATAAAGCGGGTCATGAGTGATACGCACAACTTCCTGAGGTATGTCCTGACGGGCAAGCCGGGCGAGGACGCGGCCATCGGGCCTCGCGTGCGGTTGCAGCAACACCTCGACCTTGCGCGCGCCATGCAGCTGATGGCGATGATCACCATCTTCAACACGATCATCGCCGGCTATGTCGCCTATGCGATCACCCCGGAACTGATGATCGCCGTCTGGGGTGCCACCAACCTCTTCATGGCGTCGTTGATGCTGTTCGACTTCGCCCGGAAGTCGGGTCGGCCGACGCCGAAATCCGTTAGCGGCCGCTACGTCACACGGTCCGAGACCCTGTCGATCGTCACCGGTTTCATTTTCGGCAGCCTCCCGCTCTACCTCAAATCCGATCCCTTCGACTCGCTGATCTTCTCCAGCCTGTTCACCGTGTCTATGTGCGCAGGCCTGATGTGCGTCCTGCCGCGCAACCCGCGCCTCGTGATGCGATACCTGCTCGGCTCGGTCGTGCCGCTGCTCGTGCATGTCGCGGTTCACTTCAACGACCGGATGGTCGCGATCGCGGTCGCCCTGTCGCTCCTGATGTTCACGATCTACTTCGGCGCCCGCGCGGCGTTCAAACTGTATCTCAAGGAAGTCCAGTCGGTCGAGGAAGCCACCCAGCTTCGGGAAATTCTGGAGGTCGCCCTCGATGGGTCCGGCCAGGCCTTCGCCGTCCTGTCGACAGACGGCCGGGTCGTCTTCGAGAACGAACTCTACACCGAAGTGAAGCCTGCCCTGCGCAATGTCGAGGCACTTGGCGGCGTCGTCCACGCCCATGACCGTTATTGGCAGACCGCCACATATGAAGTGGCGAGCATCGGCTCGGTGGAGATCTTCACAGACGTCTCCCGGATTGAAGACGCCCGCCAGGAAGCCGAGTCGCTCCGTCAGGAAGCAGATGAGGCCAGCCACGCCAAGACCCGCTTCCTGCGCTCCGTCACGTCCGAGCTGCTGGTGCCGCTGCGCACGATCCGCCTGCAGGCCTCGATGATGGATGCCGGCTCGCGGATTCCTGTCACCAAGGCCGACATGAACCGCGCCGCCGATCAGATCCGCCTGCTGACGGAATCGCTGGAAGCGCGCGTCGAACAGATCATCGGCTATGCCAGCGGCGATGCGACCCAGGCCGATCTCGCCACGCCGGCCGATCTCACCGAGGCGGACACCAACCCGGTCCTCAAGCTCGAATCCTTCCTGCGCCGCAGCCTCCGCAGCGGCCCGGCCAGCTAACGCCGCGCCTTGATCAGCGTGCCCTCCGGCCCGGTCAGCTCGAGTGCGCCGGCCCCGTCCACCGCATGCCAGTTGACCAGCGCCAGCGCATCATAGAGCCGGCGTTCCTGCATCATCACCGCATTCGCGCAGGCCAACTCGGTGCTCATCACGGGGCCAAACCCGATCCCTTCTCCACCTACGGAATAGTCTGCGCCATAGGCATTGCAGCCTGACCGCCCGCTGATCCGACCCTCGGCCGCGTTGAAGGTGAGGCTTACCGGCGCGCCGGGTTCCACGTCTCGGCCATTGATGCTCTCGATGGTCCAGTCGGCGCCGGTCAGCAGAGCGTTCGGATCGCCGCCGCAACCCTCGAATGTCTGTTCGCCGTAAGCCACACGGACGGTCTCGGGGTACGGAAGACCGGTCATCGAATCTTCGCACACATTGTCCAGCGCCGTCATCACCAACACCGGCGGCGTGGCGGTATAGCGCCGCCCGCCCAAGATCATTTCCGCCTCCGGCGCCGGGGTCCGGTAGGTCTGCGCGCCGAGATCGTACACCAGCACGACTTCGCCCGCGTCGATCGACACGTTCCAGAACGGTTCATGTCCCCGCGCGGTCCACCTGGTCTCGGAAGCTGCTGCCGCTGCGGCGGGCTCGCCATAGCCGCCGGACTTCGTGCACTCGGGATAGGTCACTCCCTCGACCACGAGCAATCCATTGTCGCCCTTGCTCCAGAACGATGTCTCCGGCCCGGCGCCGTCCGCCGCATACTTCGCGCCCGACGCGGTTTGTACGGCGGCGAGTACATAGTTCTTGCCGCCCGCGCGAAGCGTCATCCGGTCGTCCGCCACGCCGATCTCGGCTGTCATGTCTCCGCAGGCATACTGGGTTACGAAGGCAACCGGCGCCTGCCCCGTGTCCTCGGCTTCCGGCACGGGCGCCGTACATGCTGCAAGACCCGCTGCAGAAGCTGCAATCAACGCCGAGCGAAAGCCAGTCATGCGGAGGTCCTCAACCTGAAGTCCAAGCTGCCACCATACTGCGCCGGAAGGCGGGCGAACGTCAAATTCGCGACAAAACTTTGGGCGGTGCAGCGCGGAGGATGGTGGGCGATGACGGGCTCGAACCGCCGACATCCTGCGTGTAAAGCAGGCGCTCTACCAACTGAGCTAATCGCCCCCGCCGCCTCTTTGCCGGGCTGCAAACCAGAACGCAAGTCAAATTCCCCTTGCCTCCCAACGCTTCCGGCGACGGGCCGCTCATCTCCGATTTCATGGGAGAGCGGTTTTCACCTCGTCGCCAACCGCGCCACTTTACCTCGCTCCCGCATCGCAGTTCGTGGGCGGTGAAGGCATTGAGGCAAGTCCCATTCAAAACAAAAAAAGGCCCGCCGAAGCGGGCCTTTCCATTGTCGTTTCAAATCCAGCTCAGTGTGCGCGGATCGTGTCCGTGTCATCGGCCGGTTTGCCCGGGCCGCCGGAGAGGCTCTGCTGCAGCGCCGCCTCATCAGCCTCCGACCATTCGATCGGCACCAGCGGACGCGTCAGCGCGAGCTTCAGCACTTCCTGGATGTCCGAGACGGGAATGATCTTCATCTGCATCTTCACATTCTCAGGGATCTCGTCGAGGTCCTTCTCGTTCTCCTTCGGGATCAGAACCGTCTTGATGCCGCCACGCAGGGCCGCGAGCAGTTTCTCCTTGAGGCCGCCGATCGGCAGCACGCGGCCACGCAAGGATATCTCGCCGGTCATGGCCACTTCGCGATTCACCGGAATGCCGGTGAGCAGCGACACGATGGCCGTGGTCATCGCGGCGCCCGCACTAGGGCCATCCTTGGGCGTCGCACCATCCGGCACGTGCACGTGGATGTCCGTTGTGTTGAACGCCGTCGGCTTAATGCCCAGCGAGACCGACCGTGCACGGACGAGCGAGCTCGCCGCCTGGATCGACTCCTTCATAACGTCCCGGAGGTTACCCGTGACCTTCATGTTGCCGCGTCCCGGCATCTTCACCGCTTCAATGGTCAGCAGGTCGCCGCCGACTTCCGTCCAGGCAAGGCCGGTCACGGCGCCCACTTGATCGGTCTCGTCGGCGAGGCCGTAGCGATGTTTCCGTACGCCGGCGAACTCCGAGAGATTGTTCTCGTCAATCGTCAGGCTGCCGCCTTCGTTGAGCGCGAGGTGGCGCACCGCCTTGCGCGCAAGGCGCGCCATCTCCCGCTTCAGCGAACGCACGCCAGCTTCCCGCGAATAATAGCGGATCAGGTCGCGGACTGCGCCGTCGGTTACGATCCACTCTTCAGCCTTCAGGCCGTGATCCTCGCGCACCTGAGGGATCAGGTGGCGCTTGGTGATCTCGAGCTTCTCATCCTCCGTGTACCCCGCAATCCGGATGATCTCCATCCGGTCGAGCAAGGGCTGCGGCATGTTGAGCGAGTTCGCCGTCGTCACGAACATCACATCCGAGAGGTCATAGTCGACTTCCAGGTAGTGGTCGTTGAACGTCGAGTTCTGCTCGGGGTCCAGCACTTCAAGCAGGGCCGAGGCCGGGTCGCCTCGGTGGTCCATACCCATCTTGTCGATCTCGTCGAGCAGGAACAGAGGATTGCCGCTCTTCACCTTCTTCAGGCTCTGGATCACCCGTCCGGGCATTGAGCCGATATAGGTACGCCGGTGCCCGCGGATCTCGCTCTCGTCACGCACGCCGCCAAGCGACACGCGCACGAAATCACGCCCCGTCGCTTCCGCGATCGACTTGCCGAGCGAGGTCTTGCCGACACCCGGAGGGCCGACAAGGCAGAGGATCGGCCCCTTCAGCTTGCCTGTGCGTTTCTGCACGGCAAGGTATTCGAGGATACGTTCCTTGACCTTCTCGAGACCGTAATGGTCATCGTCGAGCTGCGTCTCGGCCTTACGCAGATCGGTGACGATCTCCTTGCGCTTGCCCCAGGGCAGCGCCAGCAGCCAGTCGAGATAGTTACGCACCACCGTCGATTCTGCCGACATCGGCGACATCTGGCGCAGCTTCTTTAGCTCCGCCTCGGCCTTGGTGCGCGCTTCCGTGCTCATCGGCGCATCGGCAATCTTCTGCTCGATCTCCGCCAGCTCGTCGCGCTCGCCGCCCTCACCGCCGGCATCGCCCAGCTCTCGCTGTATCGCCTTCATCTGCTCATTCAGATAATACTCTCGCTGGGTCTTCTCCATCTGCCGCTTGACGCGGTTTTTAATCTTCCGCTCCATCTGGAGCATGCCCATCTCGCCTTCCATCAGCGCGAAGACCTTCTCCAGCCGGTCCTTGGCGTCCGGCATCTCGAGCAGTTCCTGCTTGTCGGAAAGTTTCACCGACAGGTTCGAGGCGACCTGGTCGGCCAGCTTGCCCGGCTCGGTCATCTGCCCGATCGAAGACACCGCTTCCGGCGGAATCTTGCGGTTGAGCTTCACATAGCTCTCGAACTGTTCCTGCACGGCGCGCATCAGCGCGGTCACGTCTCCGCCAACCGTATCGCCCTCGGCAATCGTCTCGACGGCGGCTTCGAAATATTCGCCGCGGTCATGCAGCTCGACCAGTTTCGCGCGCGACTTGCCCTCGACCAGCACCTTCACGGTTCCATCGGGCAGTTTCAGCAGCTGCAGGATGGTCGCCAGCGTTCCTACCGGGTGCAGGTCGCCGGAACTCGGATTGTCGATGGACGCATCACGCTGGGCAACCAGCATGATCTCGTTCTCGGATTCCTCAATCATTTCAAGAGCCCGCACGGACTTGTCGCGGCCGACGAACAGCGGCGCGACCATGTCCGGGAAAACAACGATGTCCCTGAGCGGCAACACCGGCACTGTCTTCGATCTTGGCATTGGAATGCCTCCTTTACATGGGCCCCGCATGGCAGCAGCCCGGAAACCCTAAACCACCATATGGGGCGATTATCGGGCGATGCGAAGGATGTGGAAACCGTTAAGCCCCCCTTCAACGCCAGCGCTGCTCAACAAAGGTGTGAATATAACTCCTGACCGGCTCTCAAAGCCCCTCTCCCAAGGGCTACCAGATTCACACATTGGGTTTGAAGCCGAGTGTATGGAGGGATTTTTTGGCGGCTTGGATTTCGAGCCATCCTTGCAGCATGACGACGGGCCCTGGCTTTCCATAGTATCCTGTCCATCCGCCGAGGCGTGCGCAGACCCATGCGGCATAGGCGAGGGAGCTTTTGGGATGGGGGTTTTTCTGCCGGAGTGTTTTGCCTTCGAGCTTGGCGCAGAAGGCTTCGATGAGGAGGATGTCCTCGGGCTCGAAGGCGTCGGTACAGGGGCGCAGCGGACCGGGACCGCCGTCACGGGCATGGACGAGTTGCTGGATGGTGACGGCGGCGATGAGCGCTGCGGTTATGAGCGTGTCACGCGGCTGGCGCTCCTCGATCCGCAAGCCTTCGATATCGAAGCCCTGCGTCTTGAGGGTGCGGAACATCTGCTCGATCGCCCAGCGCTTGCGGTAACACTCGACGACCGCCCAGGCCTGAGCGACCTCTTCGACCGGCTGCGTTGTCAGAAGCCGCCAATGCACGCCTTGGACGCCGCCGGGCGGTGAGACCTCGCGGACATCGACCAGTTGCACCTCCACGCCCTCCGGCAACCCCGCGCGAAAGCGGCGACTGGGCTGGGCCAGGGTCATGGTGGCGAAGCGCACCTCCAGCTTTGCGGTCCGCTTCCGACGGCCAGGGCCTCCCGGCAGATCGAGATCGGCCTGCCCGGCAGGTGGCAAGGCGTCGAGCGCTGCAAACAGCAATCCGCCATCCTCCAGGCTGCGGTCCTGCGCCGCGCGCACCAGAAGATCCGCGTTGTCGGGCCGTAGCGCGAAAGCCTCGTAAATGTCGCCTTCGCGATCCGCAATGATCGTGATCCGCCGTGCCCCCGAACAAACCGACGCGGCCTGCTCGGCACCTTCCAGCCAACGAAAGCTCTCTTTCTCCTCGACCGGAAGCGCCTTGCGCTGAGCCTTGCGGCCCGACGAACGGTGCAGGAAGCTGGCGTCCACCAGACCCAAAAGCGCACCGTCCGACGCATCCAGAGCCAGGACCGCATGCAGATAATCCCCGCCGCCGCCTTCCGAACGAACCACCGTCGTATCCTGGATTACCAGAACCTCTCGGCCCCGGCAGCCTTCCGCCGTCCGGCGAGCCGCTTCGCTCACCATCTCCCCAGGCGTCACCGAGGCGTTGCGCAGAAACCGTGTGATCCGTATCTCGCCGGCACGGTCGCCTCCAAGCCGCCGAACCCGCAGAGCGCGACCGCCAAGTTCCAGAAGCCGCCCAAGAAGAAAGGCCCCCCTTTTTCCAGCCGATGATCACCAAAATGGCCCAACGTCCGATCCATGTCGTCCTCCCGATTTGGAAAATACGAATCAGACTTCCTCAAACCTTGCAACTACGATGTGTGAATGCCGTAGC
>JBGTKN010000184.1:0-1654 GCA_041744615.1 Hyphomonas sp.
GGGCGAGGATGGCGGCGAGGAACTTGCGCGACATGTCCGTCGTCAGCAGCCGGTCGCGGTTCTTGGTGAACACCGTCGGGACCCATACCGCATCATCGACAGAATCAGCTCATCGACGAAACTGAAAACGGCCGCTTCGCCGGGTCCAACCGGGCGCCCGTATGGATGGCCTGGCCAACCGACCCCGATACGTCGGCACCGCTAAGCCCTTCGTTGCCAAAGCTGCCACGCCACGGCGTCATACAACCCCGAGACGGGCGCCTTCTTCCCATTCTCGTTCCGACGGGGGCGCTCCGCCCCGGCTATGACAAAAGCGACAGCAGCGGGACGGTTCACTATTTCGGACAAGGCTTGAAGCCTCTGGACTTCATGTGACCGATCGCCTTCCAGACGCGGTGATCGTAGAGCGATCGCAGTGGGCCCACGGTCGGCGACCCAGCCTGAGATCACGACGCCCGCCAACGGCCCTCGTGCGCTTGGCGCACAGGCGCTCATCGCGGCTGCAACACGTCGGCGAGCAGCGCCACCGCCGTGGCGGCGATCAGGCCCTACGATCAGCCGCGAGGACGTCGCGAGCGTCCGCTTATCACGTTTAGCCATGCACTCGCGACCGGTAGGAAACGGGAGTAAGGAGCATATGTCGCATGTAAGGAGATTTCGTAGAGCCCCTTGCATTCCAGCCGTCATCGGGCAAGTTTATGCGTAGTCAGACAGGAGGGTCCGGTGTACGAGTCGACAGTCACCGCTAAGGGTCAAACCACGCTGCCCAAGGACGTGCGCGATCTTCTCCGGCTCGAGCCCGGCGACCGCATCAGGTATCTCGTGACCGGCGACACTGTCCGGATTCTGCGCCCCCGCAAGGCGATGAGCCTCTGCGGCGCACTGAATCACGACGGGCCGCCGGTCAGCCTGGATGAGATGGACGCAGCCGTCCGCAACCGGGCGTCCCGAGGTGATGGCCGGTGATCGGCGTGGACACGAACATTCTCGTCCGGTTCCTCGTTCAGGATGAGCCGAAACAGTCCGAAGCCGCGCGCTCGCTTCTCGCACGCTGCAGCGTCCGTGATCCCGCCTTCGTCGGACGCGAGGCGCTGATCGAGACGGTCTGGGTCCTCGAGAGCGCCTACGGCCTGGCGCCGGCCAAGGTCGCCCCGGTCATTCTCGGGCTGCTTGAGGCCGAGGAAATAGTGGTCGAGGCGGCGGAGGACGCCGTGGTCGCCGTTGCGGCCTATGGGGCCGGGATGGCGGACTTCGCCGACCACATGATCGTGGCGGCCGCTCGGCGTTCGGGTTGCGCAACGCTCTACACTTTCGATCGCAAGGCCGCGCGCCACAACCACGCGACCCTTCTTGTTCGTTGAGGATGTTCGAAGGGGTCGCGTGGACCTGGCGATCAGGGAATGTCCCACCCGACGAGCGTCCGCTTTCCGCCGCCAGCCGTCTCCGCCGCGACCGGCCGTTTCCCGGGGCGGATCGAGATCTTCCTGGTCAACGGACGGCGGCTGATCGTGTCCGAGACGGTCGGCGCGGCGGCGGTGGCGCGCATCGGCGCCCCGACTGCCCGGCGCTCGGCCGTAATGGCGGTCTGACGCGCCCTTCTCCGACGAAGTCCCCTGCGGAAACAGCGCGTATGCCGCAGCACACTCGTGCGCCG
>JBGTKN010000185.1:0-3757 GCA_041744615.1 Hyphomonas sp.
CATCACCGGACCCTCGCGTGTTCCGTGTCCGCAGGGCCTGTCCGGATTTGCGCGCTTTCGCGCCGGCGTCGCCGCCGTCCTCCATCATGAACTCGCCATCATCGCCCATGCTGGCCTCATTATCTGGCTCAGCTGGGGCGCGGCCAACCAGTTTGCGCTGTGGACCTTTCTCATCCTCTGGGGCATGCGCATCAGCGCCAAACTCGTCGTCTTCACCGGCGCGCCGAATCTCGTCGACCAGTTCATGCCGCGCCATCTCGATTACATGAAAACCTATTTCTCGCGCCGCGCGCCGGGCAGCTTCTTCGCCGCCGCGCTGGTCACCATTACAACCGTGTCGGTGCTGCTCGCCATCACTGCGTTCGGGCATCCGGCTGGCAGCCACGCATCGGCCGGTTTCCTGCTGCTCACCGCACTCGCCATTCTCGCCGTCATCGAGCACTGGGTGCTCATCCTGCCGGTGCGAGATCCATCACTCTGGGGGTGGGCGATGAAGCCCGCTTCCAACACCACAACCACAGACACAAAACAAAAACCGGACTGGAGGGCCTGACCCATGAACTTCGAAGCTTACTTCGAGACCGAGCTGACGAAACTCAAGGAAGAGGGCAACTACCGCGTCTTCGCCGATATCGAGCGCGAGAAAGGCGCCTTCCCGAAGGCTGTCTTCCACGGTCCGCAAGGCCAGAAGCCGGTCAAGGTCTGGTGCTCGAATGACTATCTCGGCATGGGCCAGCATCCAAAAGTGCTTGCCGCCATGCATGAAGTGCTCGACAGCTGCGGGGCAGGAGCCGGCGGCACACGGAACATTTCCGGCACTAATCATCACCACGTTCTCCTCGAGCAGGAACTGGCCAGCCTCCACAACAAGGAAGCCGCGCTGCTCTTCACGTCCGGCTATGTCTCCAACTGGGCGGGCCTCGGCACGCTCGGCGCCAAGATCCCCGGCCTGATCATCCTGTCGGACGCGCTGAACCATGCCTCGATGATCGAAGGCATCCGCCACTCCCGTGCCAAATGCGTCGTCTTCCGCCACAACGATCCGCAGGACCTGCGCGAGAAAATCGCTGCGCTCGATCCTGCCGCGCCGAAGCTGATTGCCTTCGAATCCGTCTACTCGATGGACGGCGACATCGCGCCGATCAAGGAATTCTGCGACATCGCCGATGAATACGGCGCGATGACCTATCTCGACGAAGTCCACGCCGTCGGCCTCTATGGCGACCATGGCGGCGGCATCGCCGAACGCGAAGGCCTGATGGACCGGCTGACGGTCATCGAAGGCACGCTCGGCAAGGCTTTCGGCGTCGTCGGCGGCTATATCGCGGCCTCCAGCGCCCTCGTCGATTTCGTCCGCAGCTTCGCCTCGGGCTTCATCTTCACCACCGCGCTTCCTCCGCACATTGCGGCCGGCGCGCGCGCCTCGATCCAGCACCTCAAGCAGAGCAATTGGGAGCGGATGCGCCAGCGCGACCGCGTCGAGAAAGTCCGTATCCGCCTGCGCGAAATCGGCATCCCCGCGATGGAAAACCCGAGCCATATCGTGCCGGTGATGGTCGGCGATCCGGTCAAGTGCAAGATGATCTCGGACTGGTTGATGGAACGCAATGGCATCTATGTCCAGCCAATCAACTATCCGACCGTCCCCAAGGGCACCGAGCGTCTGCGCATCACGCCCTCGCCGGTCCATACCGACCAGGATATCGAAGACCTCGTTGAGGCTCTGTCGGAACTCTGGTCGCACTGCGCGCTCGCCCGCGCGGTCGCCTAGGGCTTCTGCCCGGCGCCGGGTTCCCGGCCGATCGCTTCATTTGAGGCCCGGACGCCGGGTTTTGAGTGGCCTCTTGCGGGCCCGCGGGCGGGAATGCGTCTTGGGCGCGGGGCAGCACAAGCCAAGGGGCTCGCCTGTGCGGCGTTCGGTTTGTGTTCATCGGAAAAGCGGCTTATCGTTCAAGGGCTTTGGCGGCCGTTTCGAAAGTCCGGCTGCCGGACTGGCCCCAGCCAATTTGCATCGGTGAACCATGACGGGCTTGACCAGCCAGACCAATTCGGGCGCGAACGTACTGACGGCGGTGCTGCTTTCGGCGGCTGGTGTGTTCTTACTTCAGGAAATTCTCGCACCGTTGCTGCTGGCTGTGTTCCTGCTGGTGCTGGTGGCGGACCTGACCCGTCTGCTCAAGCGAGTGGCGCCGCTCGCGCCTCCAAACCTGGCCCTTGGGCTTTCCTTGCTGGTAATTGTGGGCGCGTTCGCCCTCATTTTCCTGATCATCACCGACAATCTGACGGGGCTCCTGGCCGAGGCGGACAAATACACGGCGCGGATGGACGCGATCCTGGTGGATGTCGGCAGGGCACTCGGCATCCGTCTGGCGCCCAGCATCGAAAGCCTCCTGAGGTCCGTGCAGACCACCGAAGTGGCGGGCGCGATGATCAACTGGCTGCAGGGCGGCTTGTCGGCGCTGATGTTCATTCTGATCTATCTCGGCTTCCTGATCGTTTCCAGGGCAAGCTATTCGCGCAAGCTTGATGCCCTCCGGCCGACAGGTGAGGGGGCCGTCGATATCGACCAGATCCTTGACCGGATCCAGAAGGCGGTGCAGGGATATGTTCGCATACAGACGGTAACCGGATTGATGATTGCCGGCGCTTCCTGGCTGGTAATGGCGGGGCTGGGCCTGCCGCAAGCCGTCTTCTGGGCCTTCCTGATCTTTGTCGCGAGCTATGTGCCGATTGTCGGCGGCGCCGTGGCGATCATCGTGCCCGCGATCTTCAGCCTTATGGTGTTCGAGGATATCCAGCGTCCGCTGCTCCTGTTCGCTGCCCTGATGACAATTGGCTTCGTGGTCGGCAACATCATCCAGCCCCGGATGCAGGGTGTCGGGCTGAACCTGGATCCCGTCATCGTTCTTTTCTCGCTCGCCTTGTGGGGCATGTTGCTGGGCGCGACAGGCGCTTTCCTGTCGACGCCGCTGACAGTAGCTGCCATGGCGATTCTCGCCGAGTTCAGGACGACCCGCTGGCTGGCCGTCCTACTGTCGAGTGACGGCAATCCCTATCCGACGAAACCGCGCAAGATCGTGCGGCGCACGCGCGTACCAGTCTGAACGCGGCAGTTCAACTGAGTTTGAAGGTTGATCGCAATTCGCGTCCGTCGGATGCTCCAAGCGAAGGGGAGCGTCATGACAGGGTTTCTGATTGGGCATGGCGCGCAGGTCCCGAAAGACGTCACCTTACGCGTCTACGCCGCGCTTGCCGGCGTGACACCGCACCAAGGCT
Organism: Hyphomonas sp.; assembly: GCA_041744615.1. GTDB lineage: Bacteria > Pseudomonadota > Alphaproteobacteria > Caulobacterales > Hyphomonadaceae > Hyphomonas. The sequence continues at coordinate 3,277 of JBGTKN010000185.1, forward strand.
GCGCCATTTGACCAACACCGCGCCATCCCCCACCGTCGGGCGTATCGGGCATGAGGGCGAGCCGATTGTCGTTATCGACGGGTTCAGCTCCAATCCGGCGGCGCTGGTCGAAGACGCTGCGCTACGTGTGTTCAGACCGCTGGGGCCGCACTATCCTGGCATCAGAGCGGCGCAATCTGCGCAATACCTCGCCGAGCGGATGGATCTGTTACAGCGCCTGCTGGCGGACGTGTTCGGTCTGCGGAATGGTGCAAACCTGCTGGAATGCAACTTCTCGATCGTGACCACACCGCCGGACGCGCTCGCTCCGTTGCAGCGGATTCCGCACTTCGATGCCGCCGAACCCGGCCGCATCGCGGTCCTGCATTATCTTTGCGGCGCGCACGATGGCGGCACGGCTTTCTACCGACACCGCGCCTCGGGCTTCGAGACCGTCAGCGCTTCGCGGATGGAAGACTATTCAGGTCTGCTGGACGCAGAA
>JBGTKN010000186.1:0-9118 GCA_041744615.1 Hyphomonas sp.
TCTTCGGCCAGCTTGATTATGCGTTCACGGACAAGTTTACGGGTATCTTCGGCCTGCGTTACGGCTCGGAAGAGAAGACGGTCGACATCACCTATGTCCGCCCACGCCCGTTCTGCTCGGTCGTGGACCGCACCTGCCCGACCACCGGCACCAACCCCTTCGTGCCGGGTGAGCCCAACGGCTTCAGCGACTCCGAGAAATGGAACAATCTCAATCCGAAGATCGGCTTCCAGTACACCGCGACCGATCTGATGCAGGTTTATGGCCACTATACGCAGGGTGTGCGTTCGGGCGGCTACAACTTCCGCATCACCAACGCTGCGGCTTTCGAAGCCCTCTTCCCGCCCGGCGGCAGCCGCGCCTTCGACGAAGAACAGGTCAACGCCTATGAACTCGGCTTCAAGTACGAAACCGATGACCGGCGCGGCCAGGTCAACGCGGCAGTATTCTTCAACGACATCACGGACATGCAACGCGAGCTGAACCTGTCCTCGCCGACCTCGGGCGTCGCCCAGACGATCGTCAACACAGCGGACGCCGAAATTCTCGGCTTCGAAGTCGAGGCGCGCTACGCGTTGACCGACACCTTCCTGCTTACTGCGAATCTCGGCCTGCTCGATGCCGAGTACACGAATGTCATCTTCGACATCTCGGGCAATGGCACGGTGGGTCCGGAAGACCTCTCGCTCGCGTTACCCCGCGTGCCGGAAGCAACCTATGGCTTCGGTGTTCTGCATGACCTCGACCTCGGCAACCGGGGCTCGCTCGTCTCGCGCGCCAGCTTCCAGCACCGAGACCGGTTCGCCTATACCGACAACAATTTCGGTTACATCGATGCCGCCGATCAGGTCGATGCCAACGTGACCTGGAACACGCCGTTCGAAGGCTTCTCGGTCTCGCTGTTCGGCAAGAACCTGCTCGACGAAGCAATTGCCGGCGGCGATACGCAAGTGCCCTTCGGCGGCGCCTTCGCCCCGCAGGTTCCAGGCGGTCAGAACCTGTCTAACGGCGTCAACGCCCCGTTCGATCCGAACCCGGCCGCCGGCACGTTCTCACCACTGCAACCGGGCCGCACGATCGGCATCGAGTTCACCATCCGGGGCTAGGCCCGGCCCGCGCCAGACAGAAGGGGCAGGCTTCGCAGCCTGCCCCTTTTTTTGCCTCCGGCCGTCGCGCAAAAGAAAGCGGCCCCCGTCTCCGGGGGCCGCTTGTATTGTCCGCAGACCGGCCGGATCAGCCGCCGGCGCCGAAGCGCTTGGTGAAGCCGATCTTGAAGGTCCGGCCAATGGCATCGCCCGTGAACGGATCGTAGTTCAGTTCGAGACGGGCAAAGGACGGGTCGGTGTCCAGGATGTTCTCCACCGAGAAGGACATCGTCGAGTCCCAGGGCAGCTGGACGAAGACCGTGCCGTCATACGTGACCTGCGACTTGATCGTCTGGCCTTGCGGCAGGACGATCCCGGCAACCGGCCAGTTCGGGTTCGGCGCTGTGAACAGACCGGTCCGCTGGTCCTGGTACTCGCCGATATAGCGGGCCGTCAGGCGGGCGTTGACATTCTCGGTCGAGGCGTTGGCATAGGCTTCGAACTTCAGTTCGGGCAGCGGCGTGGCGATGGTCTGGAAATTCAGGAAGCCGACGGCCGAGAAGGGCTGGCCGACCGTGAGACCTGCCACTTGCACTTCACCGACCTCATACTCCAGTACGTGGCTGCCGCTGACGCCGAGTTCAAGGTCCGCGCCCATCGCAAGGTCTTCGAACGTGTAATCTGCCGACACATCGATACCTGACGTCTTGATGTTCGGACCGTTGATGTAAGACGTGTTGAGGCGCGAAACGTTACTCACTGCGCACGCGCCAGTAAACGTGAAGCGGGCTTCCAGCGCAGCAAAGGCGGGGTTACCGCAATTGACCGACGAGTTGCCCGGGAACATGGCCGCCACCATGCTCGCGACCGGTTCGACCACGACGGAGTCGTCAAAGTCGAAGTTCCAGTAGTCGACCGACAGGTTGAAATTGTCCGTCTTGAAGAGACCGCCGATATTGTAAGTCAGCGCGCTTTCCGGCTTGAGGCCGGGATTGCCGGCAATATCAACGGCGCGGAACGTGCCGCCTACGCTTTGCAGCGAGGTGACCGAGCCTGAAGCCACTTGGGTCAGCGCCGGGCCGCGGAAGGTGGTGCCGACCGAACCGCGAACGGCGAACTGCGGGACGATCTGCCACTTGGCCGAGACTTTCGGGTCGAAGGTCGAACCGATATCGCCGCCATAGTCTTCATAACGCGCCGCAAGCGAAGCATTGAAGTTGTTGGAGAACGGCAGGCTGAGCTCGCCGAACAGGGCGACAACGTCCTGCTTGGCGTTAAGGGGCCGCGAGCCAGCAAGGAAGCCAAGCGCGCCGACCGGTTGGGCACAGTTCGTCGCGCCTGTCGTTACGGTCGCAATGCAGGGCGTGACGTTGAGGTTGGCAATGTCATTATACTGACGGTCGAACTCCTCCTCGCGGTACTGGCCGCCGAAGGCCCAGCCAATGTCGCCGCCACTGAGGGAAATCGGCAGCTGGCCGCTGAGGACGCCCTCGAGAACCGTCAGCTTGATTTCCTGCTCGGTGAAAGTGTCCTCGAGAATGAAATCGAGCACTTCAAGGGAATTGGCTGCCAGGAAGTTCGGATTTGCAGCTCCCGTTATGACGTTGGACTGGATGGCGTTAGAGAACGGGTTGAACCACAGACAGCCGTTCAGGCCCGGCGTATTCGCCGCGACGTTGCAGTTGGCGCCGCCAAGGCCACGCAACGAAAGTGCATAGCGGTTGACGACCGTGTCCTCGTTGGTGCGCCGGCCGATCTGGGAGCCGGTAGTGAACGAGGCGGCGTAGTTGATTGCTTCGGTCAACTCGCCCTTCAGTTCGGCAGAGATGCGGTAGTGCTCGTACTCCCGGTAGCTGCGCTCAGAGCCGCGTCCGCCTTCAAGTGCATTGCCGGCCGAACCGATTGGCCGTGTGGCGATCATGAAAGCGCCAGCTGTTCCCGCCGGAACAAAGGTCGGATTCTGCGCGATCAGAGCCGCAAAGCCCGGGTTGGTGATCGGCACAAAGAACTGGCCGGGCACGATGGAGGCATCTGCCGTCGGGCCGCTTGCGCCGCCCACCGGCGGGAAGGACGGCGAGAAGGCAATCTTTGGAACTTCCGTTGCTGAGTAGAACGCCTGCAGGGACAGGTTATGCTTGTCGCTCAGTTCGAACTCCGCCTTGCCGAGCACCTGATAGCGGTTCTCTTCCTCGACGATGTTGTCGAACGGGGTGAACTGGAAACCGCAGACCGGGGTTGTTCCCGCAACCAGCGGCGTGCCTGCAAACGTTCCGCAAGCCGGGTCTCGGCGAACGCCACCCGTGGGCGCAAACCCGGCGCTCACCGGCAAGAGGGCGCCCGGGTTCCCGACGAGCGAGAATCCGCCCTGCGGGTTGCCGAGGAAATCGCGGATCGCCCAGTCGCGTTCGGTTGCGGCGAGTTCGGAGCGATGCTGGTAGCCGGCGGCGAGGAGGAAGTTGCCGAAGTCGGTCGTCCAGCCACCTACCGCATTGACTGTATAGTCGCCATCCGAACCATCGACGAACTTGTAATCGCCGCCGACTTCGAAGCCGTCGAAATCAGTGCGCGTGATGAAGTTCACAACGCCGGCCACGGCGTCTGAGCCGTAGGTCGCGGCAGCGCCGTCCTTCAATATCTCGATGCGGCCGACAGCTGCCAGTGGCAGGATGTTGGTGTCCACGGAGCCGTTGCCCGCGAACGCAAACGGGTTGGGCGCCAGACGCTTGCCGTCCAGCAGCACGAGAGTGCGCGAGGCACCGAGGCCGCGCAGGTTGACCGTTCCCGAGCCTTCAGAGCCTTGCGCGCGTCCGTCGAACTGGTTGGTATCGCCGAGCACACCGCTCGACACCGGCAGCGACTTGATCAGGTCAAGCGCCGAAGGGCTGCCCTGCAGGCGCAGATCCTAGGCCGTAATGACATCGACGGGCAGCGCGGCATCTTCCGGCGTCCCTTGAATCAGCGAACCCGTCACTGTGACGGTGCTCAGTTTGCGTTCGCCATCATCGTCCTGGGCGTAAGCGGCCATTTGGCTGCTGAGCGCAATGGCGGACGCATAAAATAGCATTCCTTTGAAAGTTTTCATTCGTTTCCTCCCGAAACTGTTACGGTCTGGCGCAAGCTTTTGCCGCTTGTCATGATCTTGACCAATTCCCATCATTAAGCGTCTACGGCGGTCCGCAAGACCCCTTCTGTGCTGCACCGCTACATACTCATTCGGAACTTGAAGCCTCAGGCGGCCCGGAATTGGGGCTCTGCATGGATCGGTTTCGTCGCAAATACTGGCAAGTTCAAAAAAAGGACTGACGTGACACCTTTTCTCCAACTTGCCGGCAAGTTTGCTGATCCGGTCATTTCAGCAAATTTTCCACAGGCAGTGTTGCGCTGGCGCAACCAGCGCTGGGCCGAAGCGGTCGCGCTCGGGAACCTCGGCGATTCTGACTGGATTCAACACTTTGGCCGCTTCCGGCCACTGCCGGGCAACCTCGGGCAGCCCCTCGCGATGCGCTATCACGGCCACCAGTTCGGCACCTACAATCCGGAGCTTGGCGACGGGCGCGGCTTCCTGTTCGCTCAGGTCCGCGACACCGGTGGCCGCCTGCTCGATCTCGGCACCAAGGGATCCGGCCAGACGCCATGGTCACGCCGGGGCGATGGCCGGCTGACGCTGAAGGGCGGCGTCCGCGAAATCCTCGCCGCAAGCTATCTCGAGGCCCTCGACGTCAACACATCCAAGGCTTTCAGCCTGATCGAGACGGGCGAAGCGCTGGAACGCAATGACGAGCCCTCCCCGACGCGCGGTTCGGTACTGGTGCGCCTGTCGCACAGCCATGTTCGTTTCGGAACGTTCCAGCGCTGCGCCTATCTGGACGACCGTGAGGCGATGGCGGACCTCGTCAATTACTGTGTCGCAGAGTTCCATCCGGAGGCCGACGACCCCGACATGTCGCGCAAGGCCTGCGCGCTGCTGGAACGGATTGCGGTGGCGACCGGCCGGATGATCGGTCAGTGGATGGCTGCCGGCTTCGTGCACGGGGTGATGAATACTGACAATTTCAATATCACCGGAGAGACTTTCGACTTCGGTCCCTGGCGGTTTCTTGCACAGTCTGACCCAAATTTTGTCGCTGCCTACTTCGACCAGAACGGTCTCTACCGTTTCGGCCGCCAGCCCGTTCAGGGCGGCTGGGCCTTGCAGCAGCTCGCTTCAGCCCTACTGCTGTTGGCGGATGCCGAAGACCTCGCCCCGTCGCTGGCACCTTACGAGGCCGCCTACCGTGACAGCTTCGCGGCCCATACCCATGCCCTGATCGGTCTCGCGCCTCTGGGCGATGCCGCCAAGGACATCGGCCTGCTGCAGGCCTTTTACGGTTGGATGACCGATAGCGGGGCAAGCTGGCCCCAGACTTTCTTCGACTGGCTCTGCGCCAATGAAGCGCGCGCCGCCGCCTCGCCTCAGGCTGCACTCTATGCGCATCCGTCCTTCGACCCGGTGCGCGCTGCGCTGATGGCGCGCACGCCGGTGCAGCCTGAACGCCTTGCCTTGCCCTATTTCCAGAAGCCCGCGCCGGTCAATCTCGTGATCGAGGAGGTCGAGGCATTGTGGGAGCCGATTGCGGCCAGAGATGACTGGTCGGCCTTCATGGCCAAGACGGACCATATCGAAGAAGCCCGGCGCGCGCTGGACTTGTGACCCGAGGAAACCCTTGATCTACGAGGGTGGCGCAAGGCACTTACCGGCCATTGCCTGAGGAGACCTGCCCATGACCGACGCACCCCGCACCGGCCCGTTGTCCGGTGTCCGCATCATCGACATGAGCACAGTTGTACTGGGCCCCTTCGCGACGCTGATCCTCGCCGATCTCGGCGCCGAAGTGATCAAGATCGAACCGCCCGGCAAGGGCGACACGATGCGCTATGCCGGCGCCTCGCCCACCGGCGATCTCGGCCCGATATACATGGCGCTGAACCGCAACAAGAAGTCGATGACGCTCGATGCCAAGACGCCCGAAGGCAAGGCCGCGCTGACCGAACTCCTGAAGACGGCCGACGTGTTCTTCCACAATGTGCGCCTAGCCGGGATGGAGCGGCTCGGCTTCGGCTATGAACAGGTGAAGGCGCTGAAGGACGACATTGTCTATGTCCACTGCGCCGGGTTTGGCAAAGGCGGACCCTACGAACACCGCCAGGCCTATGACGACCTGATCCAGGGCGCTTCCGGCTTTGCCGACCTTAACGCCATCCGCTCCGGCGGGCGGCCCGAATACGCCCCTTCCCTTGTCGCCGACAAGACGGCGGGCCTGTTTGCAACATATGCGACGCTGGCGGCGATGTTTCACAAGGCGACAACCGGCAAGGGCCAGTTCGTGCAGGTGCCGATGCTGGAATGCTTCACCTTCTTCAACATGGTGGAGAACCTGTATGGCGAGACCTACCTGCCCGGCAACGGCAAGCTCGCTTATACGCGCTCGGTCAACCCGAATCGGCGCCCCTACCCCACGACCGACGGCTATATCGGACTTGTTCCGTACTCGGACCAGCAATGGGAAACCTTCTTTCGGATCGGCGGCATTCCGGACGTCTTCAAGGATCCGCGCTTCTCGACCTATGCCGCCCGCACCGAGAATACCGGCGCGCTCTACGCCCTGATTGAAGACGTGACCGCGACGCGGTCGACCGATGACTGGCTCGAACTGCTCGACAAAGCGAACATTCCCGCGATGCGTTACAACACGCTCTCCGAAGTGCTCACCGACGCCCACCTCGTCGCCACCGGCTTCTTCCAGATCGCCGAACACCCCGGCGCCGGCCGCTACCGAACGATGAAACACCCCGTTCACTTCGAGGAGACGCCTGCTAACCTGCACCTGCCGCCGCCCCGTCCGGGCGCGGACAATGAGATCATTCTCGAGAGCCTTGGGCTGGGCTTTTAAGTCGCCGATAGTGGGCAGCGGGCACATATGGTCAGCTGCCCACCGAAATCACACCCACCAAGACCTACATTGACCGCCGGCGGCGACCGACGCCCGTCAGGCATGACAAATTGGTGATCGAATATCAGGAACCGGATGCGGCCTCATTCGTAGTCATAGTGAACCAGTTGGCAAAAAAGCCGAGCCTCATGATGCCGCAGCATTCCCAGTTCCAGTACAGAGCCTGGCCGTCAGCGGGAATGCCGCATGTTGAGTCGCTCCATAACCTATTCGGTCTCGGCGTGGCGGAGATCAGGATCGACACGTACATTCTTTCTCCCAACCGGCCGAAATGGATCATGATCCTGCGCGGCGGAACCCGGTTCGAAGTCAAAGTGAAAGCCTCTGTGCAGGGACCCGTCTCAGTCTGGACGACCCTAATGCAGTCTGACTTTCCCTTGTGCCGCACAATCGTCAGTGTGCTGCAGGAAGCCTTTCCACTGGCGGAACTCCCCGACAGGATATCCGGCCCCGCCGATCTAATCTCCTGGCTTGGAGACAGTGCATCCATCTGCACCGTTAGCAAACGGCTGGTGCACTTTCAACGCGCCCGAGGTGCCGTGGAACTGGCGCAAGTAGACGTGCAGGGACGCCGCGCCGAGACTTTCAGCCTGACAGCCAATCGCCGGGAGACCGTCGTCGACACATTGGCAATGTTGCCCGGACCGCGCCTGCCGGACATGGATTACGGAGCCTGGCTTCAGCGCCGGGTTCCGCCGCCGGTCGCACCGACCAGGCAAGGCCATGACATCCATTCGGCGGGCGCGCGGATTCTCAGGCTGTCCCTGCCGGCCTAGTCATGCCGCGCCGCGCGCCTATCCTGCCAGCCTCGCCATCTCTTCGTCCGAGAGTTCCGAATTGTCGTAGACATTCTGCACGTCGTCGAGCTCATCGAGCACATCGAGCAGCTTCATCAGCGCGTCGGCATTGTCACCGGCAACAGTGACGTTCACTTTCGGCTTCCAGATGATCTTCGCCGAGACCGGCTCAACCTTGGCGCCAAAGATTTCCGCCAGCGCGGTAGTCACGGCCGCGAAGTCCTCCCGTGCCGTATAGATCCAGTGGGCCGCGTCATCAGACGCCACATCCTGCGCGCCGGCCATGATCGCCGCTTCCATCACTTGGTCGGCGGTTCCCGCGCTGACCGGATATTCGATTTCGCCGAGCTGGTCGAAATTGAACGAGACCGAGCCAGTGGTGCCAAGCGCGCCGCCGCTCTTGGTGAAGGCGGAGCGGACATCGGTGGCGGTCCGGTTCTTGTTGTCGGTGGAGGCCTCGATGATGATGCCGACGCCGCCCGGGCCGACACCTTCATAGCGGATGTCGGCATAGTCGGCGCCGCCGGCGCTCTGGCCCTTGTCGATAGCGCGCTGGATATTGTCCTTCGGCACTGAGACGCCCTTGGCGTTCTGTATGGCGAGGCGCAGTCGCGGGTTCATCGACGGCTCCGGCCCGCCCATCTTCGAGGCGACCGTGATTTCCTTGGCGAGACGCGCAAAGAGTACGGCGCGCTTCTTGTCCTGCTTGCCCTTGCGGTGCTGGATGTTTGCCCATTTGCTATGGCCGGCCATGGATGACCCTCTTGGATTTGTTCGGTTTCCGCTGCGGGGGCTCTCTAACGCAGGCCTCCGCCATTGGAAAGCGCCCCGCCTCACGCGGCGGCTTGCGTCTGCGTAACCGCCGGGCCCGGGAATTGATCCGCTCAGGTCTGCGCACAACTGCGCTGGCCGGAAACAGTCCGGGATGGCGGGGCGCCAGACGTGTGGCAGATGCTGCGCCGGCTACTTCTCGCCGGAGGACTTGCCCGATTGACGGACGAGCCAGAGCGTTATACCCACCATGACGATCAGCAGGCTTCCGAAACCGGCCAGCGCTGCGATCGCGAGGGAATCAATCTTCAGATTTCCCATCGGCGCCCGCTTTCCGGGTGAAATCCGCCTTCAGTCCGGCGTGGATTTGGTCCTTCAGCATCATCCGCTTGCGTCGGAGCACGGCTTCGACTGCCTCGCCCGCCGGCTCGACGCTGGTTTCCATCCGGTGGATCTGACGGTTCACCTCATGATA
>JBGTKN010000187.1:0-5663 GCA_041744615.1 Hyphomonas sp.
CTCGGCGGGCGCAGGCTCCGGCGCAGGCTCCGAGCCGCCGCAGGCAGTGAGCAGGCCTGCCGCGGCAAGCAGAAACGGCAGACGGAGGACAGAAGGGGTCATGGGCAGCTCCGGGAGGTCTGGACGAGCACGACAGAGATCGGAAGATTCCGCTCGCCAAGGCCATAATGAAACATTATAACACAACTCGCAAGCGCCTTCCGGACCTGCCCGGCCGTGTCGTCTGCGTCGCCAGCAGGACTGTTTCCGCCGATGCCCCTCTCCTTCCAGGCCGCCGTATCCTTTGGCCTGCTCGCCGCTGTTGTTACCTCGCTCGGCCTCGCCGCCGTTGCGCTGCGCAGCGAATGGTCGGCGCGCCAGTCGGGCCTGTTTGCGCTGGCCGCCGGCGGCATGCTGATCACGATGAGCCTGTTGCATATCCTGCCCGAAGCCTTGGGCGCGGGCCATGGCGCGGCCCGGTTCGTGCTCGGCGGTTTCCTCGCCGGTCTGCTGATGAGTTTCGCGATGCGCAGCTTCTTTCCGGAAGGCGCCGGCCAGGGCCGGGCCGAATCCTTCACGCCGCTGCTGGCTGTCGGTGTCCACTCCTTCTTCGACGGCGTGATCTATTCTGTCGCCTTTGCGGCCAGTTTCCAGTCCGGCGTGTATGCCTCGCTGGGCTTGATCATGCATGAGTTTGCCGAGGGAATCATCGCCTTTGCGATCCTCTCGCGGCACGGATTCCGGGTGAAGGAAGCGCTGTTCTGGGCCTTCATCACGGCCGCCGCCACCACGCCGCTCGGAGCGCTGGTCTCGGGCCTGTTCGTGAGCGGTCTCGGCGCCGGTACCATCACGGCGCTCTATGCGATCTCCGCTGGCCTGCTGATCTATGTCGCGACGGGACCGATGATGGAGCCTCTCAAGGAGGTCTCCCCGGTTAGGGCGATAGGGTCATTGGGCGCCGGCGTCGTTTTTGCGCTCGCGATTCTTGTACTGCCGATCCACCAACACGGGGTGTTCGATAACCATGATCATGACCACGATCACGTGGGTATCGACTTCAGCGCCCGGGACAGGCTGCCGCCGGTTCTTCCCTGATCCCGGCCCGATTTGTAACTGATCCTGACCTGCTAACGGGGCGCGTCTGGTTCAGCGGCATATCGCTTGCAGGGCCCGCTGCCAACAAGCGGGGAGCACGCGGTGCGATTGTCAAAGAACGTCCGGCAGGTGATCGGGGCCGCCATCGGCGCCGCGATTGCGGCGGTCGTGTCGATCAGCCTGGCAATGCCAGCCGTCGAGCGACACGAAGTGAAGTTCAGCAGCAATCCTGAAGCGTCACCACAGATCGCTCCGTAGACGGAGCGTCTGCCTAGAGCGGCAGCTCGGTCGTGTTCTTGATACACTCCATCGCAAAGGTCGCGCTAACATCGGCGAGATCGATGCGGCTGATCAGCGTACGGTAGACCCGGTCATAATCCTGCACGCTGCCGACCTGGACCTTCAGCAAGTAATCCACATCCCCGGCCATGCGGTAGAACTCCACCACTTCGGGGATCGCTCGCACCGCCTTGGCGAACCGCTCCACCCAGCCGGACGAATGCTCGCGCGTGCGGATGGCCACAAACACCGTTTGGCTCAGCCCCACCTGCTCGGGATCGATCAGGGCGACCCGTTTCTGCACTACGCCGGCCTCCTCGAGACGCTTCACCCGGCGCCAGCAAGTGTTCACCGAAATGCTCGCCCGGGAGGCTAACGTTTCGAGCGATTCGCTGGCATCTGCCTGAAGCGCGCGCAGAAGGAGACGGTCAGTATCATCAATATTTTGCATCATCTTAGTGTTTACTCGAAAATTCTCATCACTCCAAATCCTTTCGTCCAAAAATACGGAATGATCTCGCGCCCGTCTTCCTGCATCTTCGAACCTTCTCATCGGAGCGTTCCATGTCCGCCCTTCCTGCCCGAGACGAAATTTCCGTCCCTTCTTCCTCGCCAAATCTGCGCACCTGCGAGCCGGCGCGCCTGCGCAGCCTCGGCGCCCTGATCGGGCGCACGCCGCTGATTTCCATTCGCCTGCGCTATCGGAGCCGCGAACATGTAATCCACGCCAAGGCCGAGCATTATAACCTCACGGGTTCGATCAAGGACCGGATGGCGCTGTCGATCCTGACGCGCGCCTATCGCTCGGGGGCCCTGCAGCCGGGAGATACGATTGCCGAAGCGACCAGCGGCAATGCCGGCATCGCGCTCGCCGCGCTGGGCCGGGCGCTTGGCCATCCCGTCGAGATCTTCATGCCGGACTGGATGAGCGAAGAACGCAAATGCCTGCTTCGCAGCCTGGACGCCCGGCTAAACCTGATAAGCCGCGAAGACGGCGGATTCCTCGGCGCGATCGCGGCTACGCAGCGTCTTTCTTCCGCGCGCAATGATGTGTTCCTGCCCTGCCAGTTTTCAAACGGAGACAACTCCCGCGCGCATCTGGAAACGACAGGTCCGGAGCTTCTGGCGCAGCTGGCCTGCCGGAACCTCGCGCCGGATGCTTTCGTGGCCGGCGTCGGCACCGGCGGCACGGTGATGGGCGTCGGCGCGGCGCTGCGCGCGGTCCATCCGGGGGTGCGCATCCATCCGCTGGAGCCGAAGGAGTCCCCGACGCTTTCGACCGGCCACAAGGTGGGCAGTCACCGCATCCAGGGCATTTCCGATGATTTCATCCCGGCGCTGGTGAACTTCCGTGAACTGAACGACGTGATCGCGGTCTCTGACGGAGACGCGATCTGCATGGCGCAGCGGCTGGCACGCGAACTGGGTCTGGCGGTCGGCATCTCGTCCGGGGCGAACCTCATCGGCGCGTTGGTGGCGGCCGAACGCCTCGGATATGGCGCCTGCGTCGCCACGGTCTTCTGCGATGATAACAAGAAGTATCTCTCGACCGCACTGGCGGGCGACGAGCCTTCAAAGCCCGGCGATCTCAGTCCGGAGATCGAACTCCTGGACTTTGATGCTTCCTGCTGCGCCGGCTAACGTTTCTTCGCAGTGTCAGCGGCGGCGTCTTCGGCCGGGCGGCTGGTGAAGCGCCGCGTGAACTGGGTTACGCGCGGAGCAATCTCGGTTTCGAATCGGGAGCCGTTGAACACGCCGTAATGGCCGACGCCAGGCTGGATATAGTCCGTACGCATATCCTTCGGGATATTCGTGCAGATGTCGTGCGCCGCCTGGGTCTGGCCGATTCCGGAGATATCGTCCTTCTCGCCTTCGACCGTCATCAGCGCCACCGTATGGATCGCGTCCGGCTTCACGAGGCGGGCGCCGCGGTATTGGTAGATGCCGCGCGCCAGGTGGTGTTCCTGGAACACGCGCTGGATCGTCTGCAGGTAGAATTCTTCCGTCAGATCGAGCACCGAGAGATATTCGTCATAGAATTCGCGGTGCTTTCCGGCATTGTCGCCGTCGCCGCCGACAAGATGGTTGAAGAATTTCCACTGCGCATCGACGTGCCGCGTCCAGTTCATGTTCATGAACGAGGCGAGTTGGACGAAGCCCGGATAGACCCGGCGCAGCATGCCGGGATAGGGCGCCGGCACCGTGTGGATCATGTTCTCCTCGAACCAGGAGAAGGGGCGTTCTTCGGCGAGCTTGTTCGGCACCGTGGGCGACAGTCGTGCATCTATGGGTGAGCCCATGAAGGTCATGGTCGCCGGGAGCGCGGGATCTTCTTCCTCGGCCATCATCGAGATCGCAGCCAGCACAGGCGGGCCGGGCTGGCAGACCGCCAGGACGTGGGCGCCGCCGCCGAGGTGGGTCAGCATCTTGCGGACATGGTCGATGTAGTCGTCGAGATCGAACCGGCCGAGCCAGACTGGCGACATCCGCGCATCGGTCCAGTCGGTGATGTAGACGTCATGTGTTTCGAGGAAGCCCTCGACCGTGCCGCGCAGAAGGGTCGCATAGTGGCCGGACAGAGGCGCGACGATCAGCAGGCGGGGCAGCGGCGCCGCGCCCTGGCGCCGCGCGGACGCGAGCAAGTCTGCATCCTTGCGGAAGTGTACAAGGCCGCACCATGGCGAGCGCCAGGAGATGGTCGGGGTGACCGGCACGGGCACACTGTTGATGCGGACCGTATCGATGCGCCATTCCGGCTTGCCGTAATAGCGGGTCGCGCTCTCGAACACGTCGGCCATGGCGGCCAGCGACTTGCCGTAACTCGTTTGTCCCATCGGGTTGAGGGGCGAGGCAAGGGCAGCGCGTCCGGCCCGCGCGGCGAAGCGCATCGGCGCCATGGCCACCCGGTTCATCTCGACGAGGGAGTAGAGCATCGCTTGGTCAACCCTTCATGTTGCAGTGCAGCGTAGGCCGGGGATTACGATCCGGCAATGGTGCTCGCCAGCCGCGCGCATTTTTCAAAGGTTAATGCAAGGTATTGAAGAAGCGCTAATTTTCGCCTGTCAGGGGAACATACCGCTCAGGGCTTGCTGTTAAATTTCGGGCAAGTGAGCCTAAACGGAAGGAATTTGCCATGTTCCTGAGCTGCCAACCGAACCCCCATGATGGCGGTCGGATGACCCGCGTTCTGGTGTTCGAGAAGACGCCCGGCACCCATTTCGCGATCGATGCGGAGGCCCTGCATCGCCGACCCGAACTGCTGAAACCTTTCGGCCGAGGGCTGGAGGTGCGGATGCGTGTGCTTGATGCCCTCGCTTATCTGGCTGTCCTGATCGGCGTGTTGGCCGCCTTGCCGGTCGGCTGGTGGACGGCCGGCGTGGGCGTGATGGTCTGCGTGATGATGCTGGCGGCAAACCGGAAAACAGCCGGCCGTCTGGCACGTTCGGCAACCGAGCGATCCACCGAAAGCTTCCGGCAGCTCCACGAGATGGGCTGCCTCTGGCTGGTCAAGGACTAGAAGCCGAAAAGCCCAAGCAGGGCGGCAATCATGGCCGCAGCGGTAAAGGTGAGCGACAGGGCGACCGACGTGCCGCGCTGCTCCTTGCGTTTGGTGCGCACGCCGGGGGCGTTCTTGCCCTCCTTGGGCGCGAGCAGCATCCGCGTGGCGTAGAAGCCGAACGCCGCCACCAGCGCCACGATCCCGGCAATCAGGCTGCCCCCGAAGAGGAAGAGGCCGCCCGCAACCGCCATCAGAAAACCAAGCTGCGGGCTGGTCCGGTGGATCAGTTCGCGCACATGTCCGTCTGCCCGCGCGCCGGTCAGCTTGTCGAAACTGCAATTGGGTGAAACGATCGAGGCAACCCAGGACGCCCCGACCGCGAGCGCGCAGGTCATCAGGCCAAGATTGTTCAGGAGAGTCTGGAGATTACCAAGCATTGCGCGATTCTATCGGCGGATTCGGTCTGTTCCGGGAAGTGATTAAAGCGGGCAATCTGGAAAGGCTCCAGTTTCCCGTAGTCGCCGCCCGCGCGAGAGCGTTGGCGGCGCGGTTTGGCCTGTGCAATCTGGGCGCGAGGAGGGTCCGGCGACACGATGGCCTACAGATTCAAGTCAGGCGACGCGTCGACGACCGAAGCCTTGCGCCGGATTGCGGCGGAGGAGTTTGCGGCGATCGGCGCTGCGCTCGCCGACAAGACCCTGCCCCTCCCCCGCAAAGTGCACGAAGGCCGCAAAGCCACCAAACGGCTGCGGGCCTTGCTGCGCCTTGTGGCGCCTGTCTTGCCCGAAGCGGACGAGGAGATCGCGGCAGA
>JBGTKN010000188.1:0-13148 GCA_041744615.1 Hyphomonas sp.
CAGCGCTTGCCACCGCCTCACGCGCCCGCGCGGCGCTGGACGGGCGCGATTTCGTGATCCCGGACGACGTCAAGTCCCTTGCGCTGGCCACCCTGCGCCACCGCGTGTTGCTTTCGCCGGCGGCCGATATCGAAGGGCGCACGACCGAGGAGACGTTGCTGGCCATCATCGAACAGACGGCGGCGCCCCGGTGATCTCCCCCACCCTCCGCGCGGTCTTCCTGATGCTGCTCGGGCTGCCTATCCTGGTGGCCATCGCGCTTCTGGCGCCGGAGTTGTGGATCGTGTCGGCGGGATGGATCGCGGGCGTCGGCGCGCTGATTGCAGTTGATACGCTGCTGGGCGCTTCGGTGCGCCACTATTCGGCGAAGGTCAGCCTGCCGCCGCTGCTGTATGTCGGCAGCGCCGATGACCTCCAACTCGATCTCGAGTTTTCGGAAGGGCCGTTGCCGGAACGGATCGAGATCCAGCTCGAGACGAATGCCCTGCTCGGCACACCGGCGCCGCAGGGGCTGCGCGGCTGGGACGGGCGGAACCGTCCGCATTCGATCAGTGTGACGCCGTCGCGGCGCGGGGTGGCAAAGGTTGTGCGGCTATGGAGCCGCTGGCAGGGGCCTCTGGGGCTGATCCAGAAGCGACATATCCAGCCGTTCGATCTTGGCGTGCCGGTGACGCCGAATGTGCGCTGGGTGCGCGACGAGGCAATCCGCCTGTTCTCGCGCGATGCCGAATTCGGCATCAAGACCCAGATCGAGCGCGGCGATGGCAGCGAGTTCGATGCGCTGCGCGAATTTGCCTCCGGCATGGACCGTCGGGCGATCGACTGGAAACACTCGGCGCGGCACCGCCACCTTCTGGCCAAGGAATTCAAGACCGAGCGCAACCACAATATCGTCTTCGCCTTCGACACCGGACGCCTGATGAGCGAGCCGCTAGGCGGGGTGCCTAAGATCGACCGGGCTGTGACGGCTGGCTTGCTACTCGCCTATGTATCCCTGCGTAACGGCGACCGGACGATGCTATACGGCTTCTCCGAGCGCCCCGGCCTCAACAGCGGCTTCCTGACCGGCACGAGCAGCTTTCCCAAGGCACAGGCGATGGTGGCGGAGCTCGAATATTCCGAGGACGAAGCAAACTTCACGCTCGCACTCTCGAACCTCGGCGCGCAGTTGCAGCGGCGCAGCCTGATCATCATCTTTTCCGACTTCGTGGACACGATATCCGCCGAGCTGATGCTGGAAAACGTCAAACGGCTGACAGACCGCCACCTCGTCCTGTTTGCGACGTTCGAAGATGCGGCCTTGTCGCAAATGGCGGATGCACCGCCCGATTCGGCGCAGGATGTCGCACGCGCGGTGATTGCCGATACGCTGCTGGCCGAGCGCGATGTCGTGTTCCGGCGCCTGCAGCGTCTCGGCGTGCAGATCATCGAGACGACGCCGGAGGCGTTCAGCGCCGAGCTTGTCTCGCGCTATCTCCAGATTAAACAGAGGGACATGCTGTGACGGACCTTCTGAAATCCTACCGATTCCGTGAAGAGCGTCAGGGCGACTGGAAGCGGCTCGACCTGATCCTGACCAAGGCCGAGAATGGCGGGGTGAAGAACCTCACCGACGAGCAGATGCTCGCGCTGCCGCGCCTCTACCGGCAGGCGGTCTCCTCGCTGTCGGTCGCCCGCTCCATCTCGCTGGACCAGAACGTCATCAGCTATCTCGAGAGCCTGTGCACCCGCGCCTATTTCTTCGTTTATGGCGCCCGCACGACGCTCGGCGAGCGGATGATGCAGTTCCTGCGACTTGACTGGCCAGCGGCAGTCAGCCAGTCGGTCTGGACGACACTGCTCGCCGCGTTTTTCTTTTTCGGCGGCTGGGCACTCGCTTTCTTCCTCTGCATGCAGGACATGGAATGGTTCTGGACTTTCCACGGCCAGAATTTTTTTGATGGCCGGAACCCCAATGCAACGGTCGAGTACCTGCGCAGCACGATCTACATCGACGAGAACGAGATCGGGGATGGTCAGCTCACGGCCTTCTCCAGCTTTCTGTTCAACAACAACGCGCAGATCGCGCTGTTCGCCTTTGCACTCGGCTTTGCCTTCGGGATCCCGACGGCTTGGCTTCTCGCCTATAACGGCGTGATGATCGGCTCGATGTATGCAGTCTTCTGGGAAAAGGGCCTCGGTTACGAATTCACCGGGTGGCTGATGATCCATGGCGTCACGGAATTGTTCGCAATCGTGCTAGCGGGCGCTGCGGGCTTCGTGATTGGCGGCGCGGTTGCCTTTCCGGGCGGGCGAACGCGGCTCGCCTCAGCGCGCGTCGCAGGCCAGAGGGCCGCGACCATCGCAATGGGATGTGTGATTATGCTGATCATCGCGGCAATCCTTGAAGGTTTCGGCCGCCAGTTGATCAACTCCGACGCGGTCCGCTATGGCGTTGCCGGCAGCACACTGATCTTCTGGATTGTCTATTTCTATGCTTCCCGGAAGGCGTCCGACCCATGACAGCCGCGCCGCCAATCAAACCCGTAGACACGAGCCGCCGCCCCGGCATCAGCATGGAAGCCGCCGTACAACGCCGCGCGCGCTTGGCGGAAGAAATGCGCGTCGCCAAGATGGTGCGCCGCCTCGTGACGCCCGAAGGCGCAGCGATACAGCTGAAACTCGGCAGCGCGTCGGAACGCGCCGGCGCCTTCATGATCGATATCGCAATCCAGTGGGCGATCGTGATCGCGACAGGGCTCGGACTCGGCTTCATCATAAGTGCCCTCAGCCCGGGCAGCGCCAATGTCGCTTTCGCCTTCTGGCTTGTGTTCTTTTTCTTCGTCCGGAATTTCTATTACATCTTCTTCGAGATCGGCCAACGCGCCGCCACGCCCGGCAAGCGCATTCTCGGGCTGCGTGTCGCATCCCGCGATGGCGGTCGCCTGACGGCGAACTCGGTGCTGGCGCGCAATTTCATCCGTGAGATTGAGATCGGCCTGCCCTTCCAGTTCGCTCTGATGGGCGGCGACCAATTCGGCGCCTGGATGGCGCTGTTCGGGCTCATCTGGTCGGGCGTGTTTTTGCTCTTCCCGATATTCAACAAGGACAAGATGCGCGTCGGCGACCTGATAGCGGGCACATGGGTGATCAAGGCACCGAAAGCGAGACTGATGGACGACATTACATCCTCCGCGTCTCGTCCCGAGACCAATTCACGCTTCGCCTTCACGCAAGCGCAGACCGAAGCCTATGGTATCCACGAGCTTCACGTGCTCGAAGACGTGCTTCGTCAGTCGACCCCGGAAATAAAATCACAGGTCGCCTCGCGCATCCGGGCGAAGATCGGCTGGGCGCGCACCGAGGGAGAAACCGATCTCGCTTTCCTCGAAACCTATTACGCGGCGCTCCGCCGGCGACTCGAACAGCGCATGCTTCTCGGAGACCGGAAGTCGGACAAGTTTGATGTGCGCTGAGGCTCAGCGCGCGTCAACGGCGGCGACCCGGCCCTCGTCACGGCCCTGAGGATAGAGCGGAATACGAAGCACATGCTTGGCGAGACGCACGGCGATCCGTCCGGATACGGAGGGCGGGCCGAAGGCCACTTTGAGCGCAGCGGCAAGGTCCCGGGCGCGTACGGCATCAATCAGCCGCATCCACTCAAGATCAGTCCGCGACTGGGCGAGGTGCGCGCGCAGCGCAGCCCGGGCCGGCCCGTCGATCCCGGGCGCTGACAACAAGGCGCGATCGGCATCGACCACTTTCTGCATCGCTTGCGTCGGGATGGTTTTCGACAGCGACCCTTCGCGGTTGAGCGCAATGTAACCACATGGATCGATGACTTCGAACTTAGCGCCCGCAACCAGCGCACGCGCATAAAATTCATAGTCTTCCGAGAGCCGCATGTCCTCACGAAAGAGAAGGTTGTGCTGACGCAGGAAGTGGGTGCGCATCAGCGGCTTGAGATAAGCCATCTCGCGCCTGTAGCCTGTATGTTTCATCATGTTCTCGCGGACAAAGCATGCAAGATCGATATTCACCGCGCCAACGGGCTCGTCTCTCCAGACCCGCACGCCCTCCTCGACCTTCTGGCCCGGCCAGATCCGGATGATGTCGTCGGCGAGGAAATCGAGGCCCCTTCCTTCTGCGTGCGCAAGCAACCGTGCTGTCCGGTCCGGCAGGAGGTAGTCATCGGAATCGAGCCCCGCAACCCAGTCTGTCTCGGCAAGACGCAGGCCAGCATTCCGGGCGGCGCCGGGACCACCGTTGCGTGCTTGCCGATGAACCATCAGCCGGGGGTGGCTGTCTGCAAGCCGGGAGACGATGTCGAAACTGTCATCCGTGGAGCAATCATCAATCACGATGATCCGTACAGGCACCGTTTGCGCAAGGGCGCTGTGGATCGTCTCCGTGATCGTATCCGCCGCGTTGTAGCACGGTATGATGAGCGTGACCTGTTCCATGCCAGGAGCGGCTTCGCGGTTCACGCCTTGTCGAGCGCGGCCGTCTCGGCCCAGTCCTTCTCGTGCCAGCGCAGCGCCGAGCGGATGATGTTGTCGACGTCCGATCGCGTCGCAGTCCAGCCAAGTTCCTCGCGGGCCTTGTCCGGTAGCGCGATCAGTTTGGCCGGATCGCCGGGGCGGCGGGGGCCATAGCGGCGCGGGATCTTGCGATTGGTGGCGCGCTCGATTGCCGACACAACTTCGGCCACGCTCGTGCCGCGACCGGTGCCGAGATTGTAGGCCGCCGAAGCCGCCCCCTTTTCCAGCGCGGTCAGCGCTCGCAGGTGCGCCTCGGCGAGATCTTCGACGTGGATATAGTCGCGAATTGCAGTGCCATCCGGCGTGTCAAAATCGCTGCCGAGGATTGTGAACTCATAACCAGAGTCATAGGCGCCCTTCATGGCGAGAGGAATGACGTGCGTTTCGCAGGCATGCCGCTCGCCGGTCTTCGCGTCGCGGTCGGCGCCGGCGGCGTTGAAGTAGCGCAGCGGAATAGAGCGGATGCCGTGGGCAACGTCAAAGTCGCGGAGCATGTGTTCTACCATCAACTTGGACATGCCGTAGGGGTTGATCGGGTTCTTGGGATGGTCTTCCCGGATGGTTTCCGATTGCGCCTGACCGAAGATCGCACAGGTCGAGGAAAAGATCAGGTAGCCGGCCCCGTGGCGGCGCATGGCTTCGAGCAGGTTGAGCGTCGCCAGCGTATTGTTGCGGTAATAGATCGATGGTTCGCGTACCGACTCCGCTACCAGCGCCGATCCTGCAAAGTGCGCCACTGCATCTGGCTTCACCTTCTCGAAAGCGGCGTTGAGTTCGGCCGGGTCCTGAAGATCGCCCACGATCAGCGGGCCCCATTTTACGAGGTCGCGCCAACCGGTCGACAGGTTGTCGAAGACGGTGACATCCCAGCCTGCCTCGGCGAACGCCCGGCAGCAATGACTGCCGACATATCCTGCCCCGCCTGTCACCAACAGTTTTCCGGCCATGTTCACCCTCTTGTCGGCTCGCACTTCCGCACAGGCGCGCGAATGCGCACGGGAAGGTCAGTCATGTATATGCAAGGTCCGGTCCGACTTGAATGCCGATCCCGCCAAACCGTGAGAATTTTCTGGAACTATCCGAAGAGCGCAACTGCTGCCCAGATCAGGGCACACCAGAGGCCCGCGCTGAGGCCGATGATCGTGACGAGACGCAGCCAGACCGGCCACTTGCCTTCGCTGTAGTCGCTCATGACCGCATAGTCTGCCCGCCTGGACATTCTGACCTGTGATGTGAGAACGCGGCTCTCTACTGGCATGATGGGTTCCGAACTTGGCATCGTGAACACTAAAGCGGGCAAGACTTAACGACGGGTTTAAGACACTACGCACCCGGTTACCGGTATTGCCATTAACCATAACGACAGAATCCGGCACAAATCCGGCGAACATCAGGCAATCGTAAAGTGAACGCCGGCCCGCGATCAGGCGCCGGAAGGCTTGAGCCGCACGTAACTGCGTTGACCAGAATGATATTTTTCTGCGAATCCGGTGAGCGCTCCCAGATAGAAGAGCAGCACAAATGTGTCGAACGCCGCCGTCATGTACGATTCGGTGAACGTCGAGATCAGAATCACCGTCGCCGTTGTCAGGAAGAAGGACGACGCCATTCCCTGTGTCCGGATCCAGTTCAGCAATGTCCGCAGATAGCTCCAGGCAATCGCGATGATCAGCGCGCCCATGCCGATATAGCCCAGGGCAACCTTGATCTCGATATAGGAATTGTGGAACGAAAGCTTGGTGCCGTAAGCCTTGTAGTCGAGCTCGTTCAAGGTCTGAGCCTGGCCGACTTCGTAGCGCCAGAACCCTTCTAGACCGATACCCAGCCACGGGTTGTCCCTCGCCACGCGGTTGCCCGCTTCCCAGATCACGGTGCGGTTGGTCAGGGTAGAATCCTTGCCCAGCGAGGCAAGAAAGTCGTTCACGAGATTGCTCTGCGGGTTGGCCAGATAAATCATCACGCCGGCGCCGAGGGCTGCGATGGCGAACAGCATGATGAAGGAGCGCAGATGCTGTACCCGAGAGACGGGTTGCCAGAACATCCACAGCGAAACCATGATCCCGACCCCCACGATCGAGAAGACAAGCGCGGTGGCAGAGTCTGCGGCCAACATGAAGTTGAAGGCGACCGCAAAGACCGGAATCGCCGCGAGGCGCAGCAGGATATGTTCCTTCGCTTCTAGCATGACCGCCAGTGACGCCAGGATACAGATCAGCATACGGATCGCGAGCAGGTTCTTGCTGTTGTACGAGCCGCCCCACTGGAACTGGTCATAATTCGGCGCCTCCAGCCAGATCGCGATGATCCCTGCAAAGAACACCGCACGGACAATCTGCTGGCGATCAAGCCGCGCTGCAATCGTAACCACGATGAAGAAGTTCAACACCATCATCGCACCGGTGCGGAAGGTCTCCGCCGGTACCGGCGACCAACCTGTCGACAGGACGCCGAGTACGGGCACCATGAGCAACAAAAGGCTGCGTAAGGCTATCGGAATCGTCACTTCCCGGTAGAGCACGAACAGGGCCATGAAGATGATGGCGCAAGGGTAAAGCAGGAAGGCGTTGCCCGGGAAGATCACGAAAGTACACAGCACCCAGATGACCACGGTAACCTGTTCCCACCAGGCCGCCGGGCGCGTGCGTGTCTTCAGGATGGCGTATAAAGGCTCGGGCGCCGCCGAGCGGATCGACAGGGTGCTCATACGGCGGTCTCCGCCATCAGGCTTCGCTTCACGATGTCGGCGAGGAAGCCGCGCGGCTGGATGAAAGTCTCCTGCGGCAAGTGGGCGAGGGCGGCTGCACGTGTTGCAATCGGTCCGCGGTCGGCGGCGAGGCGTGCGATCAGGTCCGGCAGGGAGCGTTCGAGCGGCTCATCCAGAACGAACCCGCAATCATGGCGTTCCAACCAGGCCGCGGTTTCGGTTCCGGCCGGCGCAATGGACGGCGTACAGTAATAGCCGCCTTCATAGATCCGGTTCGGCAATAGCCAGACCGAATTGTATCCGGCTTCCATGAAATCGCCGGCCCAGACAACATCCAGGCCCGCATAGATACCAGCGAGGTCTTCCGGCGACTTGTATCTGCCGGCATAAGTCATGTTCGCGCGCGCATCGATCACGGGCTCGAACACCGGCACTTGGGAGCGCGAAGGCAATCCGTGCAGATGAACTTCGAGCTTGTCCGGAAATTGATCCGCCAGCTGACAAAGCAGATCGAGCGAGCGCTGACAGCGCAGGTTGCCGACCCAGCCAAGGCGCAGGGGTTGCGCGCCATCACCGGCCTCATATTTCCGCTCACAGGCGCGCGCGCCATACTGCGCTCCGGGCGCGAGGCGGTTTTCGACGACAAAGGCGCGATAGTCGCCCGGATAGCGCTTTTCGAAATGATTACGGATGAATCCGGGCGACGAAACGACCAGCCCGGCCGAGCGTCTCAGAAGCGCCCGCTCGAGCCAGCGCATTGCGGCGCCGATCGCATCCGGCCGCGTCAGGAGGCGGTGCACATCCAGACTTTCATAGATTACCGGCGTATCGAGCCCGGCGCGGCGTTTTGCAAGGAAGGCGCAGGCCAGCATATCGAGATTGCGTGCGTAGATCACATCGGCGGTGGCAAGTTTGTCGTGCGCATCGGCGGCGCGGCGCGCGCCGGCGAAAACCTGCCGAATGCGTTGAAGCAATGCCCCGTCGCGGGTCTCACCGAGATCGATATTGTCCCAGTTCAGCGGCCCCGGATCGCGCCGGTGCATCATGAAACCCGTCACGCTGAGACCGTCATCCAGGAAACCCTGGACGCGGCGGCGCACAGCGGCGTCGGCGGCATCATGACCGAAAAAGGCAATCCGGGTCATTCAATGCGTCCTGTCCTGTCGGTCCGGCGTGCAGCTTTGCCGTCGAGACCAGCGCGCTGCGACACCCGTCCGGCCTCGCCTATTTCGCAGAAATCCGGGTAGCCGTTTCGTTGCGGCCTGTCGCTTTGGAAGGCGGCACCTGTACGGCAACCGAACCCTTCGGCGACTTCGGATTCGTCTTGCCTTTGCCAAGTCCGAGCCAGCTGAACACCGAAGGCTTGGCCTCCATCTGATAGTACTTGTGGTAAGCTTTATAGGTAGCGCCAGGATCACGGTGGTGACGGCTGCGATTGAGATCGACCATGTTCAGCGTCACACCGAGCACGTCCGCCTTGAAGTTGCGCAGCAGGTTCAGCGACTGGCGGACCGCCGAGCGGCTCGAATGACGCCAGCGCACCACCAGGATTGTCTTGTCCGCCTTGCCGGCCACAACCCGGGCTTCTGCCATCAGCAGAAGCGGGCCAGTATCGATGAAGATCAGGTCATACATCGACCGCAGGCGCTCGAGCAGATCATCGAAGGCGCGCGTGCCGAACACGTCATGCGGCGTGTGGCCGTTCTGCGAAAGCGGCAGGATGTCCAGCATCGTCTTGCGATCCTTGACGATCGCTTCCGAAAGCTGACCGGCGCCGAAAAGGTGTTCCACGAAGCCGATATCCGGCTTCAGACCCGCCGTTTCGGTCAGTTGGCGGCGGCGGAAGTCGCCGTCGATGACGAGCGTGCGCGAACCGGACATCGCCGACATCCGGCCAAGCGCAAGGGTCAGGCTGGTCTTGCCTTCGTCCGGCAGCGACGAACAGACAGCAACCGTCTTGGTTTCGCTGTCGAGATCCGAGAACGCGATCGCGGCGCGAAGATAGCGGATACTCTCGGCGAAGGCCGACAGCGGATTCTCGACAAGGAAATCTGCCGGATTGGTCTGCGACAGTCCAAGGAAACTTGCTGTACGGATCAACGGAACTGAGCCGATCGGCGATGCGCCCAGCTTGCGCTCGACATCTTCGGTCGAGCTGACCTTCATGTCGAACATCTCGGTGAGCAGAGCGAGACCGCCCCCGATTATGGCGCCGAGAAGGATACCGATAATCAGGTTCAGCATCGTCTTCGGCGAACTCGGGAAGTTCGGCACCGAAGCCTTGGACAGAATGTTGGCATCAGCGGTGATCAAGGCATCCTGTTCACCGGTCTGCTTGGAACGCGTCAGGAATTCTTCAAGCAGGATACGGCTCGTATCTGCATCACGCTCGAGTTCGCGCAAGCGCACCAGAGCCTGGTTGTTGCCACGCAGCTGACCGGTCGAGCGCGAGATCTCGCCCTGGATCGAGCTTATCTGCGACTGGGCGACTCGCAGTTCGTTGTCGATATTGCCGGCAATGCGCTGCACCTCGGCATTGATCTGGCGATCAATGTCAGCCGCTTCATTGCGGGCACTGATCAGTTCAGGGTGCTGAGGTCCGAGCTTGGTCTCGAGTTCCGCAACGCGGCGGTTGATCACGGCGCGCTGGGTCTTGAGATCCGAAATGACCTGTGAGCCGAGCACTTCGGAAATGCCATCCGCGCCCGCGCCGCTGGCGATCTGGCGGCGAAGGCTTTCAGAGCGCGCACGCGCGCGGTCGAGATCAACCTGCAGCGTGGCTTTCTGGGTTGTCAGATAAGCGATCTGCTGTTCGGTGAGCGTGGCGCCCTGAGCCGCAAGCAGGCCGGACTCGGCGCGGTAGCTCTCGACGCGGCGTTCCTTTTCCTCGACTTCTTCGCGAAGGCCCGACACGCGCTCGGAGAGCCACTCGGTCGCCTTGCGGGTCGCCTCGAATTTCGCTTCGAGCTGTTGGACGCGGTATTGTTGCGCGATCTCGTCGGCGAGACGCGCCGCCGACTCGGGCGATTCACTGACCACGTCGACCGTGATCAGATAAGTCGTGCCGACGCGGGCCACAGCGACCTTGCCTTGCAGGATTTCGACCGCAGTATCGAGTTGGGCAATGGCCTTCTGCTCGGCCGTCAGTCCTGCAAGCGGATCAACCTGAGCCTTGGCGCCGGTCACCGAGCGCAGGAACCCTTTGACGGGTGACAGCAGGGTCTGCTTTTTGGGACGCAGCGACGGATTGAACTCAGGGTCTTCGATCAGCTTCTGCTGGTCGGCTACGCGGGTCAGCAGCGACTTGGACCCGAGCACCATCACTTCGGTATCGATCGCCGCCGTCGCGCCGCCGAGGCCCGAGAAGATGGCGCCGAGGTCGATGACGTTCCGCTCCTGGGTGTCGAGCTGAACCACCGTCTGCGCCGTATACAGCGGAGTCTGGGTAAACGTGAGGAAGGCAATGATGCCGAAGGTTGTCAGGAAGCCGGCGAGGATCAGCCAGAATCGGCGATACACCACGCCCACAAGCGCCTTCAGATCGAGCGGAGCGCTCGACGAAGTCTCGTCCCCCGAGGGACTCATGCTGGAGGGCAACTCGATCGAAAAGGACTTGGTCAAAACACGGCCTCGAAAATTGAAAACCGGAGGCCGGCGCGTCTGCCGGCCTCCGAAGAGTATCAGGGTTTACGGGTAGAGCCGCAAGCCAATACCGGCTGTGGTCACGCCGTAAGACGGGTCACCGAACACGGTGGTTCCGGAAACATCACGATCGCGGTTGCGAACGAAGGCTTCCCAGTGAACGCGCTTGTTCATTTTGTAGGTTGCGACCGCGCCGAACTCGGTATTGTCGTCCTGGCGATCGGTTTCCTCGTACTCGTAGTTATATACCGAACCGTAGCCCGACAGGACAACGTTGCGGCGAAGTTCATGATCGACGCGCACGCCGAAGGTCGTTTCGACAGCACTCGGCGAGTCGAACGCACCAGTATCGACCACGCGGCGGCCGGCATTGAACCCGACAGTCGTCAGGCGGGTCGGGAACCATTGCAAGCGGCCGTCGAGCGACAGGCCACTGACGTCGGAGAAGAAGGAGTCGTCCTTCTCTTCGTTCAGGTAACCAACAGCGATGTCGCCCCGGACCAGAGAGGTCAGTTCAAAATCGACGCCGCCTGCCACTGTGTAGCCTTTGGAGTCGCGCGAACGCAGCACGCCGCCGATGATCTGGTCGTTGTCGTAGTTGCTGTCGGTGAAGGTACCCTGCGCGTAGACGGCAAAGTCCGGCGTCCATGCATAGGAGAGACGCGAACGGCCCTGCATGACCGAGCGGTCACGGAAGTCCTGGTCAACATTGAAGCCGCCAACGATCGTCTGACCGTCTTCATAGTTCTCTTCGGTCACGCCGAGGCTGTTGTTCCAGCGGATGCGGTCGTTCTGGTAGTTGGCTTCAGCCACAGCGCCGGTGCGCGTGAACTGGATCGGTTTGTCGACGCCGAAATCGTTGACGAACTCAGTGCGCGGTTCGGCGCGGTCTTCAGCGAAGACATAGCCGCCGACGGAGAACGAACGCGTGACATCGAGACGTCCGCCAAGGCGCGCTGTCAGATCGGTCGTCGATTCATCGCTGAGGTCGAGGTATTCATTGCGATAGGCCGTCGCGCCGAAGCCGACCGAGTGAACACTCCAGTCCGTCTCAGCGGCAACCTGGCCACCGATCCGCACGACGAGGTCGGATTCCTCATTGGTCGAGCTGGCGAACACGTTGTTCGTGGCCGTCAGGCCGAGATCCGCCTGCGAGCGAACCAGGAAGGCGCCAAGGCGAACGGGCTCGGGATCGAATTCGGGCTGGGCCCTGTCCATCACGGCTTCGTACTTGTCGCGACTGTAGAAGTTATCGGTCTGCCCGAAGGCCACCGGTGCGATCAGTGCGCAAGCAGCGACACTCATCAGGCTCATGCGTTTCAGTTTGGACATTTCACCATTCCCCAGTTTCTCTGCGCGGCCGACATGGCCTGGGATCTCTTCTGAGCCCGTGCAAGTTCAATACCACCCAGAATGCCCGGAATTACCGGGGTTTTGGGCGCATGCACCCGTTTAGCCCCAAAAGGTTGGAAACTGAATATCGCCGCGGGAAATATTCGTTAATAAAAGGCCCCGTCTGTTACTTTGCGCGTTGAAGTCGCTAACCAAAAGAAACGAATGGGCGTGCTAATGGTTGCTGCTCAACTGCCAGGAAGCTGAAACTTAACCATGCCGACACTGACCCTCGCCCCTGCATCTGTTGCAGATTACCGCCGGCTCGCTGAACGCCGCCTGCCCCGTTTCCTGTTCGATTACCTCGATGGCGGCGCTTATGCCGAGGTCACCCTCACCCGCAACGTCCGGGATTTCGAACGGCTGGAACTGCACCAGCGTATACTTCGCGATGTTTCAGCCCGATCGACGGCAGTGACCCTCTTTGGGTCAGAGTTAACGCTCCCTCTCGCCCTGTCACCGGTCGGTCTTTCGGGAATGATGGCGCGGCGCGGCGAAGCGGCTGCCCGCCGGGTAGCCAGCGAATTCGGCGTCCCCTACTGCCTCTCAACCCTGTCGGTCTGCTCGGTTGAGGAAACGGCCGCAGCTGGTTCCGGACCCCTCTGGTTCCAACTCTACATGATCCGCGACCGGGGCGCCTGCGCCGACCTGATCGGGCGCGCCAAGGCGACGGGTGTAACCGTCCTTGTCCTGACGGTCGACCTGCCAGTCGTCGGCACACGCTACCGCGACGTCCGCAACACCATGAGCGGGGGAGGCAATGCCTGGGCGCGCCTGCGCCGCGGGCTGATTTCCTACGCGCTCCATCCTGGCTGGGCGCTGGATGTCGGTCTTGGCGGCAAGCCGCATGTCCTTGGAAACATTGCACCTTATGTCAAAGGCGCGGCCAC
>JBGTKN010000189.1:0-3962 GCA_041744615.1 Hyphomonas sp.
GAACGCCATGATCTGCTCCGGCGTCACATTGCCGAGGCCTTCCTGCTGGGCCTGGTATTGCGAGGTTTCCAGGAAGTGCATCCAATGCACCAGCTTCGGACGATCCGCCGCCGGAACACCCAGAATTTCACACAGCGTGAACAGCGGAAGTTCGGCGGAGAACATCTCCACCATGTCGACTACCGGTCCCTGTTTTTGCATCTCGTCCAGAAGTTCGTTCACATACACATCGACGCGCTTCTTCAGCTCGGCGACAAAACCCTGCCGGAAGAATTGCATATGCTCCATGCGCAGCGGCGTATGGTAGGGCCGGTCGAGATTGATCAGCGAATTCAGCGAAGAGGAATGCAGCAGCGGATGGCGCGGCGCGTCCGGCCGGCCATAGGTCATCAGGATGCCGCCGCGCTGGCTCGAAAACGTCGCCGGGTCGAGTTCGACTTTCTTGACGATGTCATAGCTCGTCACCGCCCAGAACCCCGCACCGCCCTGTTCCGGATGCCACATCACTGGCGCTTCGCTGCGCATCTTTGCGAACGCATCATGCGTATAACCGCCGCGCGAGGAGAAGGCTTCCGGCTGGGTCAAGTCAACAGGTGGCTCCAGCTTGTAGATCGGTATCCGGCGCGGCGGGGCCGGCGGCGCTTCTTCCTGATAGGTGTCGGTGACGTTCTGGAGTGTCATGGCAGTCCCCTTTGAAGGCCGGCCGCTACCGGTCAGAATTTATACCGTACCGGGATGGATTTCGGCCCGCCCACGAAGTTCGCCTTGATGAAGCTTGGCTCACCGGCGAGTTCCATGGACTTCACCCTGGAGAACAGCTCCTCGTATATGGCCTGCATTTCGAGGCGCGCGAGGTGCATACCGAGGCACATGTGCCCGCCATGGCCGAACGAGATCAGCTTGTTCGGGCTACGGTCCACCTTGAACTTGAAGGGTTCGTCGAACACTTCCTCATCGCGATTGCCCGACGGGTAGCAGAGCAGCAGGCTCTCGCCCTTCAGAACCTTCTTGCCGCGCAGCGTGTAGTCTTCCTGTGCCGTGCGCATGAAATGCTTCACCGGCGTGGTCCAGCGGATCGCCTCGTCGACCGCGGTGCGCGACATGCCCTTCGGGTCCGCCATCATCTTGTTCAGCTGCTCGGGATCCTGCAGCATCGCCAGCACGCCGCCGCCCGTCGAGGCGCTCGTCGTGTCATGCCCGGCCGCCGCGGTGATGATATAATAGCTCATAGCTTCCAGCTGGCCGATCGGCTCGCCGTCGATCATCCCGTTGGCAATCACGGTGGAGACATCATCCTTCGGGTTAGCGCGCCGGTCAGCGGTGATCGCCGTGAAATACATGAAGAACTCGGCCAGCGTCGCCTGGATCGAGGCGAGACCTTTCTCCACATCGCGCTCTTCGGCCAGTGACTTGTCGCGCATAAGGTCTTCGTCCTGCGCGCCAAAGATTTCCTGCGTCAGTTTCAGCATCATCGGTTCGTCCGATTCCGGAACACCGAGGATCTGCATGATAACGCGCAGCGGGTAGTAGAGCGCCACATCGCGTTGAAAGTCGCATTCGCCGCCCAGGTCTTCCATCCGGTCGACATATTGCTTGGCGATGGTCTTGATCGCGTCTTCACGCTTCTTCACGTTCTGCGGCATGAACCATTCCTGGGTCAGGTGGCGCAGCTTGTAGTGAACCGGGTCGTCCAGCTGGACGAGCGTTTTCAGAAGGTGCGGCTGGCCGAACTTCGCATACACACCCTGCTCGGCCGCTTCATAGGACAGCATCTCGCGTTCGCCATTCGTGAACAGCGCGTTCTGGCGCGACACTTCCATGATGTCGGCGTGCTTGGTTGCCGCCCAGAAGGGGCGGAACGCCTGCGGCTCGCACCAGGCCAGCGGGTCTTCGGCGCGCAGCCGCGCGAATGTCGAATCCAGCAATTTGTGGTCGGCATAGACGGCCGGCGTCACGATCAGGTCGCAGGTCTCTGCGGCCGTTTGGGTCATTGTGCGCGAGGGGTCGAACTTTGTCTGCGGCGGCGTGGCGAGGGCGACGGTGTCGGCCATTTTGGATGCTCCGGAGTCTAGCTGCGTCGAGGTTTTTTCCGCTTCGGCTGCAGTGTATCCGGACGCGGCCCCCTGCCAAGGTGTGACTTAGCGGCAGGCGCCTTCGACGCGGGCGCTGCATCCATCGGCGCGCCGAGGCTGGCGAGCGCTTCAGCGAGCAGGCCGGCAGGGATTTCCTCGACCTGGCCGGGCTTCAACACGTCCAGCAGGAACGGGCCGTAGCTTACGCGGAGCAATCGGTTGACCATCAGGCCCACCGATTCCAGTGCGCGGCGCACTTCGCGCTTCTTGCCTTCCGACAGTGTGACCGTCAGCCAGGAATTGGCGCCCATCTCACGATCGAACACCGCCCGGATCGGCGCATAGCGCACACCCTCTACGGTGATGCCGCTGGCGAGTTCCTCGATCTTCTGCGGCGTCACCGTACCTTTGGCGCGGGCCCGGTAGGTGCGTTCGAGTCCGGATTTCGGCAGCTCCAGGAACCGCGCCAGCTCGCCATCATTGGTCAGCAGCAGGAGGCCTTCGGTCGTCAGGTCGAGCCGCCCGACGGTCACGACGCGGGGCAGGGTCTTCGGCAACTCGTCAAAGATCGTGCGCCTGCCGGCGGGGTCGTCGGTCGTGGTGATCAGGCCCGACGGCTTGTGATAGCGCCAGAGCCGCGTTCCATCCGGCGCCTGCACGGTGCGGCGGCCGACCTTGATCGTCTCGCGGCCCGTCACCTTGAACGCCGCTGATGTCAGCGTCTTGCCGTTGACGCTGACATCGCCCGCCTCGATCAGCCGCTCGACTTCGCGGCGCGAGGCGATGCCGGCCCGGGCGAGGTATTTGGCGATCCGTTCGCCGCCCTCACTCCATTCTTCGTCGGTCTTGGGGGCCTGGGGGGCGGAAGGCTTCCTGGATGCAACTGGGCGCGCGCCGGAAGGTTTCCGGCTGGGGCGGCCCGTCTCGCGACGCTCCGGCATGGTCTCGTCTTTCTTCTGGTGTCAGCGCGTGAACTGGAGGATCGGCGCCGCAATGGCAAGCCCGAGGCCAATTTCGGTCGCCATCCATATGGGAATGATCTTCGCCTCCCCGCCCTTTCCGCGGTCCAGTACCATTGAAAAGGTCCGCCCGATGGCCGCGCCGAACCAGCCTGCCGCAATCGGCAGAGCTGCCGCCAACCCCATCACCGGCGGGGCACGGAGCACCATGATGAAGGCTGTCAGATGCAGCAGCAGCAGCAGGCCGCCATAGGTCGCCCGGAATTCCGAATAGCCGCCCGGTTTCGCTGGATCGGCCTGCAGCCGGACCACACCGGCGGCCCAGTTCGGCGAAAACAGAGCGCCGAGGCCCAGCAGCGCGCCGATGCCAAGTCCTATCAGCGCCAGAATCTCCCCGAAGTGCATGACCTGTCCTTTTGGTAGTGCACGGGGAGGGTAGGTCGAAACCGATTGGAGAGAAGTTAAGTCACTGCAGCGGCTGGGAGATCCGCCTTACGCAGGGGAAGGCCCGCGTTCGCGGCCTATCCCGGCTCATCCGCGCGGAATCCCGGACGTGAATTTAGGGAGAATACTAACTTCGCTTGTGAAAAAATTAACCATTTTCCGGCTCTTCTAAAGCCTGAGTTTCGCGGATTCAGGCAGAATCACTGTCAGGGGCCGCCCCGAGCGTTGCGAGGAAGCCGCCCCATGCGCATGAAGATGTTCGCTGCAGAGTCTATGGAAGCTGCAAAAGCGATGATCTTCGCGGAGATGGGCTCTGATGCCGTGATTCTGTCCGAACGCGAAGTGGACGGCGGCGTCGAGGTTCGCGCCGCAATCGACCGCATGGGCGCCGCCGCTGTAAGCAACGAGCCCGTCTTCCTGCGTGATGCCCGCGCCGGCGGCCATGGCCGGGGCGTCGACAATCCGATGTATGCCCGCGTCCGCGACG
>JBGTKN010000190.1:0-3224 GCA_041744615.1 Hyphomonas sp.
GGCGCGAAGCGGGCAGGCTAGGGGGCGAGGCCGAGCGCCTTGAGGGCATCTGTCACGCCAGCCGTGCGCCGGCGCATGTCGTCAGCGATATGGGCATGGGTGGGGATGTAGAAGAGGTCGAGATCGAGGCCCTTGAGGGCAATCTCGGCGCAGCGGTCGGGCATGATCAGGTCGAGTTCCCTGGGCGCAAGTGCGGGGTCCGGAATGCCGGCGGCAACGAGCGGCGTGTAGACCGCGCCGGGCAGGAGAACGTGCAGGTCCATCGTCTCGCCCGCGAGCTCCTCACGCAGCCATTCAGCAAGGATCAGGACGCCGTGCTTCGATGCGGCATAGGCCCCGATGCGACTGCGGCGGACACCGCTGGGCAGGCTAAGCGCATTTTCCGAACTCGTAATCATGAGGCGCCCGCGCATGCTGGCTGCGGCTAGATGCGCAGCATAAGCCTGCGCCATCCGGATCGGGGCATGCATGTTGACGGCGAAGAGGCGTTCTGTGTCCGGACCGAAATCCTCCTTCAGGACCGGATTGCGCACGCCGGTGCCGGCATTGGCGCAGACAAGGTCCAGCCTGCCCTTCCAGGCCCAGGCTTCTTCGATGAGGGCGGCGGGCGTTTCAGGGTCCGACAGGTCGCCGGGTAAGGCAAGGCCTCCGAGACTAGCGGCAACACTGCGGGCGAGCTCAGCCTGCCGGTCGGCAATGATGACCTTCGCACCGCGCGTGACGAGCGCTTCGGCCAGTGCCTTTCCGATGCCGGAGGCGCCGCCTGTAATGAGGACTGCCTTGCCGTTGAAGTCGATCATGGGTTGGCCTTCAGTGTTTCGTGCGTTTGTTGAGCGTGTGCATGCCGACCGTTCCGCAGGCCGGGCATTTTGCCCGGGTCACAGCGGCGCCGCTGGCTTTCCAGCGGATGCCGCCGAGGTCCCAGACCGAGCGGGCATGGCCACACGTGTCACAGGTATAATGCCATGCGCGGGTTTCGGCTTCCGCGTCGGCGCGGTGACGGGCCGGGATGAAGAAGAGGATGACACGCTGCAGCAGGGTCATGCGCGCAGCACCTGTCCGAGCGCGCGCAGCGGCGCCGATTGCAGCTCCGGGATCGAGCCATCGGCGCGGGGCCCGATATTGATCAGCAGATTGCCTCGCTTGGACGTGACGTCCGTGTAGAGATCAATCAGGCCTTTTGCATCGAGAAAGTCTTCAGGAAGCTCGTCGGTGTTGTAGCCGAAGCCGAGGCCGAGACCGCGGCAGCATTCCCATTTCTTCTCTTTCGGAATGGCGCCGAGGCCGAACTCGACACAGCGGAAATCGCCGAAGGGCGCAGGGGTTTCTTCCTGCTGCCCGCCAGCGGTTCGGGCTTTGAGCATGGCATTGAAGCTGGCGCGGGCACCCGGCTCGCGCAGGGAGTTGAAGAAGTCTGTTGCGGCGAGCCAGCGGTCGTTGGTCACCCCGTCCGGCACGGCGGCGTAATAATAGTCGTGGAGCGCGACGACGCCCTCCACGTCGGGCCAGCAGATGTCGTTCCAGAAGACGGACGGCTTGTAGCGGTCGATCAGTTCCCTGGCCTGGGCGAGTGCGTAGGCGCCGTACTCCGCCTCGGTCGGCACGCAGGCGAACATGTCGCCGATATTGGCGATGGGCGTATCGCGAAAGGTCCAGTCGAGTCCTCCGGAATAATAGATACCGAACCGCAGGCCGCGCGCACGGACGGCGTCGGCGAGCTCGCCGGTGAAATCGCGGGCCGTGTTCCAGCCGGGACGATGAGGGTTCGGAACGTTTGTCGGCCAGAGGCAGTAGCCGTCATGATGCTTGGTCACAAAGACGACGTAGGTCGCGCCGCACGCCACAAAGAAATCTGCCCAGGCGTCTGCATCGAAACTCTCGGAGGCGGCGTCGAATTCCGGCCGGAAGTCCGCGAACGGTTTGTCTCCGTAGAGCGCCTTGTGCCGCGCGCGCGTGGGGCTGCCTTCGACGCGCATCGCATTCTCGTACCATTCCGAATATGGTGTCAGCACGGCGCTCATGTCATAGTCGTCGCCCACGAGTTCGTGGATGGCGCGGCCGCGCGGGGCCCAGGCCGGAATCGTGAAAATGCCCCAATGAATGAAGATGCCGAGCTGGGGCCGGGCATACCAGTCAGGGCAGGGGCGGGCCTCGCCGTCAGCCATCACGTCCGTCTCCGATGATCCGGTCCAGCGGCTCGGTGACGCTCCAGGCGAAGGGGGCGAAAGCGGCGCGCGGCAGGCCCGCTTTCCCGAGCGCTGTGGCGGTCCACTGGTTGCAGGTGTTGAACGGGCTGTAGCGGCCCCTTGCATTGAGCAGCAGTTCGCCTGGCACGCTGGTCTCGATCGGGCGATAGACGCCGTCGGTGTCCTTCTTGAGACTGTTCAGGATCTCGCCGATCAGGACGGACTTGGTGTCCTGCCCACCCGGTAGCGGCTTGCAGACACTGCGGACATCCGAGCCGTAGACGGGGACAATCCGCATCGCGACCGGGTTCAGGCCGGCGAGGGCCTTGAGGGCGCGAGATACGGTGAGGTCCTCCGGGTACAGAACTTTGGTGAAGAAGACCGAGTCGCCCCAACCGAAGAGAAGATAGGTGTCACGGGGCAGGTAGTCCGGGATTAGGCCTCGGAATTCGTTGCGCCAGTTGATGACCTCGCCGTCGAGGGGCAGGGCAATGTCGGTGTGGAAGGCGGCCTCGCAGAGATAGGCCGCTGGCCTGGCAGGTGGGAGATGCGCCGTCTTGCCGGCAAGCGGCATTGCGCCAGCTAGCCAGGCCGCGCCGAGATACCAGAAAGCGCAAACGAAGGCCGCCGCAAGGGCGAGGCCGCTCCAGCGAAGTCCTGTGATCAGGAGTCTGCCTGCGTCCACCCCGTCTCCCTCGGCCGCGATCCGCGTACGTGCAGATGAAAGCAAGGCGTCACGGGTGGCAAGCACGATTCCGTTTGTTCATCTTTTGTTCCTGTGATAAACGGCCCGTATGATGCTCTCATTGTTCATTCGTGACTTCGTGCTCATTTCCCGGCTCGATCTTTCGCCGGGTGAGGGGTTCACCGCGCTGACCGGGGAAACCGGTGCAGGCAAATCTATCATTCTGGATGCGCTGTCGTTGGCGCTTGGCGGGCAGGCGGACCGGTCAGTGATCCGGCACGGCGCCGGGCAGGCGAGCGTGGCGGCGGAATTTGCGCCGCCGGCGAGCCACCCGGTCTGGGCGCTTCTCGCGG
>JBGTKN010000191.1:0-5732 GCA_041744615.1 Hyphomonas sp.
GCCCACAGCTGCGCCGGCACCGGTGCCTTGCGCCGGGTTCGCCGGATCGTCCTCGGTCCTGGCAGCGGGCATCAGCATCGGGCGCACGACACCGAAGGCGAGAACGATAACGACCAGCCCAAGCAGCAGAGCCTGCAGGCCGGACCAGAAATAGCGCTCGATCAGCTGCTCGATCATGCCAGGCGCTGTGACCATGTCTTCAGCGGCCACCTGCTGGAAGGGCATGAGCTCGACCGAGATCGCATCGCCGCGCTCAAGGTTCAGGCCTGCGCCGGATGTCACCAATGCCTGCACATCGGCAATGACCTTTTCGCGCAGCGTCGCGGCGTCCACAGCCGCCGCGTCGATCCCGAGAGCCTGCTCGTTGAGCAGGACGGCGATCGAGATGCGCTCGACCTGACCGGGCAGTTTTTCGACTTCTGTCCGTGTTTCGTTGATTTCGTAAGCAATGCTTTCTGAAGAGTTCTTCATCGCATTTGAACTGGTCGTTCCGCCGCCCGCGGCCTCGCCTTCCGGCAGGTTGCTGGCCACCGTCAGCGCGCCCGAGCCGCCGCCGCTGCCCGTTTCACTCAGATCGCTGGTCGTCCGGTTACGGATGACCTTGGATTGTGGATCGAATGACACCGTCGAAATGCGCTGGCGCTCGCGGCTGATGTCCATAGAGACCGACACGCGCGCATTGCCCATGCCGACGCGGGCCTCAAGCAGGCTGGCAATCTTCATTTCCAGCGCGGTCGCCTGGTCTTCGGCCGCCACGCCGGCGTCGGCGGTGTTTTCGGACTTGGGGCCCGCGAGAATGCCCTTGGTCGGATCAATGACAGCAACATCTTCCGGCTTCAGCCCGGAAACGGCGAGTGCGACCATGTACTGGATCGCTTCAGCCTGGCCCTTGGAGAAAGTGTGTGTGGTGGCAATCGTCACCGATGCGGTCTGCGCGGCCTGTGCACGGGCAAAGCCCGACCGCAGGCTGGCACCGATATGGACGCGGGCCGACGAAATGCCGGGGATCGCGAGGATCGTCCGCGTCAGTTCGCCTTCCTTCGCGCGCCAGTACGACGCGTTGTACATCTCCGACGTGACCGAGAAGCCATTAACGTTGTCGAGCAGTTCATAGCCCTGCACCGACTGGCGCGGCAGGCCTTCCTTGGCAAGCGCGAAACGGACCTGATCACGCTTGCTCTCGGGAATGAAGATCGCGCCGCCCTGAATCTCATACTTGATGCCGCTCTGATCAAGTTCCTGGATAATCTCGCCCGCGTATTGAGGCTCGAGACCCGAGTACAGCAATGCCATCGGCTCCCTGGTCGCGCCCTGCACCATGAAGTTCATGGCAAACACGATACCCAGCACCGCAGCCCCGAGCAGGAGCTGACGCGACAAGGGCAAGGCTCTTAGCGTCTCGATAAACTTCATGAACAAATGGCCCCGTTCGGGTCTGATTCCGGTCTAATGATTAAAATTACACGCCAAATCGTTAAGGTTATCTTTACCCCGCGTTGTTCTAAACGGCCTTGCGGTGCGTGGTGCAGTCGGGGACCAGATGGCCAAGAAGCCAGTCAAGAAGGCTGAAGCGAAAGCAGACGGCGAGCCGGCTGAGGCGGCCACCAAACCAGCCGGCGGCCTGGTGGGTCTGCTGATGCTTGGCGGCGCTTCGCTCGTCAGCTCGTTCGGCCTAGTTTACCTTCTGACACCCCCTCCCTCTGCGGCAACCGAGGCCTGTGTCGCTGGCGACACCGCCGTCGCCGCGGTTGCGCCAACCGCACAGGCGGGCCAGGCCTATGTCGAGGTCAAGGAGATGGTCATAACGGTCGGGAGCGCACCTGCGACCCGGTACCTCAAGATGAATGTCTCGATCATCACAACCTCCGCCAACACGGCCGCCGTGAAGGATGCCGAGCCGATGCTCGTGGACGCCTTCAACACCTACCTGCGCTCGATCGAGATGAAGGACTTCGAAGACCCGGGTTTCTATCCGCGCATGCGTGAACAGCTCGCCCGCCGCTCGGAACTGGTGCTCGGTAGCGGCGTCTCGAAGGGCATCCTGATCACCGAATTCCTCCTGAGGTAGCAGAATGAGTATCCAGCCCACGGATATTGCGATCTTCCTGGTCTCCTGCGCGGCCTGCATTTACTGTTTCGTGCTCAGCAAGCGCCTGAAGGCGCTGCAGAACACCAAGGACGGACTGGGCGCGACGATCACCGCCCTGTCGACCTCGATCGCCCAGATGAGCGCGACCACCCAGGATACGCGCGTGCGGGTCGAATCGATGGCGACCCGTCTCGCGCACCTGATCGCCGAAGCCGAGAAAACCTGCCAGAAACTGGAAGCCACCATCGCCTCGGTCGATACCGCCAAGGCGAGCGCCACCGACGAAGTCCACACCGCCCAGATGGACCTCTACGTGATGATGCGTACCGTGCTCGACCAGTCCAAGGAACGCGTGGCCGAGATGACAGGCATCATGCGTCAGATGCGGGCGATGTCCGACGAAGCGACCGCGACGCTTGAACCGGCCGGCGTCGGCCATGGCCTGCTGGCACGCGCGCGGTCGTCCTGACCGGCGCTGCGCGGCCAAAGGTTAGCAAAAGCCGCCCGAAAGTTTACGAATAATTAGTCCAAACCGTGAAAGGTTTCGGAAAGGTTTGCGGTGCGGGGGTCCGGCCGCTTTGCCATAGTTCGAAGGCCGCGAAGAAATCCAATGTCTTTCGTCAAGAACAACACCTCGCATGTCCTGTTGACGCTCGGCGTCCTGTTCACGATCGGCGGCGCAACCCGCTTCCTGCCGGGCGACCTCGCCTTTGCTGAAAACCTCGGCCTGACCGCCGCCACCCAGACTGATCCGGCGGCCGCGGTGACAAAACCGGAGCCCGCCTCCGGCGCCGGTCCGAGCGAAGTCTGCTTTACGACCGAGTCGGCGGCCATGGTCGCGGAAGACCAGTGGTTGTTCGAATCGCAGAAGGAAGAGCTCAAGAACGAGAAGCTCGCGCTTCAATCCTGGGAAAAGGAACTCGAGACGCAGACCGCCGAACTACAGGCTCTGCAGACCACACTCGAGGCCCGCTGGCAGGAAATCCAGGGCGCTTCCGACCAGGACATCCGCCACCTTGCCGGTATGTACAGCGCCATGAAGCCCGACGCGGCCGCCTCGATCTTCAACCAGATGGACGCCGCTTTTGCCGCCGGCTTCCTCCGCCTCATCCCTAGCGAACAAGCGGGCCTGATCCTCGCCAACATGGACGCCAAGAAGGCCTATGTGATCAGCGTAAAACTCGCGACGATGAACGCCGATGTGCGCAACGCGCCCGCCAGCCTCAATGCCGGCTGAGCCAGCGTCCCGGACCGCCACCTGTCAGTTATGACAGTTCAGACGGCTCACTGACGCATGCTAATGTTCCAGATGACGCCGCGTCGCGTCTTTCCGGCCAGGCGCAGCCGCGTTAGCCTTGGCCGGCCTCCGGAAGTGGACACATGAGCGAGAACAAGACCTATCTGGGCTGGAAGATCGACTACACATCCCCAGCGGGCGAATCCGCCTTTGCCGGACCTGATTCCATCTCCTGGCAGGTCTTCAAGAACCCCGTCGCCTTGGCGGTCGGCGGCGTCTGCGCTGTGCTGCTGGAATTTGCCGATGCCCGCATCCGCTCCGGCGTCTGGGACCATTCCGTGTTCAAGACCGACCCCATCGGCCGCTCCAAGCGCACCGGCACCGCCGCGATGGTCGGCGTCTACGGCCCGCAGGCCGCCGCCCGCCGCGTCATCCAGGGCGTCACCAACATGCATTCGCGTGTGAAGGGCGAGACCCCCGCAGGCGAAGCCTACCAGGCCCTCGATGTCGAACTGCTCGACTGGGTCAGCGCCACCGCCAGCTACGGGTTCCTGATGGGCTACCACCGTTTCGTACGCCCCCTGAGCGACGCCGACCAGAGCCGCTTCTTCGCCGAAGGCGAGACCGTCGCAGACCTCTACGGTGTGCAGACCAGGATCCGCTCCGTCGCCGACTTCGACACCATGATGCGCAAGCTCCTGCCTCGTTTCGAGCCGCATCCGATCAACACCGAGTTCCTCGACATCATGCGCTCCGGCCGCGCCGCGCCCGGCGTCCCGAAGGGCCTGCAAAGCTCGCTGGTCAACGCCGCCGTCAAAATCCTTCCGTCGGAAGTTCGCACCAGGCTCGCCCTCGGTCCGGAATACGATCTCTCTGCCGCCGGCCGCTTCGCGGTCAGAACCATGGCGCGTATCGCTGAAACCGTACCCGACACCGCCGGTCCGCCCGCGCAGGCCTGCGAGCGCCTCGGCTTGCCCCGCAGCTTTCTGTGGAAAAGCGAAGCCGAACGCGCCCGTCTTCTCGAATCCGCCCGCAATCGCCCCCTCCCGCAGGAAGCCTCCGCATGAAACTTGCCTTCACCCCGGGCGAAGAAGCCTTCCGCAA
Source organism: Hyphomonas sp. (assembly GCA_041744615.1). GTDB lineage: Bacteria > Pseudomonadota > Alphaproteobacteria > Caulobacterales > Hyphomonadaceae > Hyphomonas. The sequence continues at coordinate 4,431 of JBGTKN010000191.1, forward strand.
AGAAGTCCGCGACTTCCTTGACAGAAACCTCAGCGCCGACCTGCTCGCCTATGCCCGGAGCATGACCAGCGTCTATTCTACCAAGCCGGTAGCTATGGAATGGCAGCGCATCCTCGTGAAGCAGGGCTGGGCCGCGCCCTCCTGGCCGGTCGAATACGGCGGCACCAACTGGTCTGTCGCGCAGCGCTACATCTTCGACGTCGAGATGGCCCGCGCCGGCGCCCCGCCGCTCTCACCCATGGGCATCGGCATGTGCGGCCCCGCCCTTATCGGCCACGGCTCGAAAGCCCAGAAGGATTACTATCTGCCTCGCATTCTCTCAGGCGAAGACTTCTGGTGCCAGGGCTACTCTGAGCCCGACGCCGGATCAGACCTCGCCGCCCTCACAATGTCCGCCGTCGAGGACGGCGCGGATTACATTTGTAACGGCTCCAAGATCTGGACGACCCACGCCCACGAAGCCAACATGATGTTCTGCCTTGTACGGACGGATTCCTCCGGCAAGCCGCAACAGGGCATCACCTTCATCCTGATCGACATGACCTCCCCCGGCGTGCGCGTCGACCCCATCCTCATGCTGTCCGGCGAGCATATCCAGAACGCCGTCTTCTTCTCCGACGTGCGTGTGCCGAAGGCCAACGTTATCGGCAAGGTCAACGAAGGCTGGACGGTCGCGAAATACCTGCTCGAGTTCGAGCGCGGCGGCTCCTCCTATGGGCCCCGCCTGCTCGCGCGCCTGCGCAGCCTACGCCAGATCGCCGCCCAGGACGGCCTGCTGGACGCAAACTTCGCCCGGAAGCTTTCGCAGGCCGAAACCGAGGCCCAGACACTTGAAGCCGCTGAACTGCAGATGATGTCCGAGCTCACCGGTGGCGGCACGCCGGGTCTCAAGGCATCGATGATGAAGATCCGCGGCACCGAGCTTAGCCAGCACCTCACAGAACTCGGCCTCGAGCTCGCCGGCGCCCATGCCGCCCCGTTCCAGCCGCACCACACCTCGCCCGGTGGCCCCGTCCCCGGCTTCGAAGGCGTCAACACGCCCCTCGTCGGCCCCGAAAGTGCGGTCACGGTCTCAGCAAAGTACCTGAACGACCGCGCCGGCTCGATCTATGCAGGCTCAAACGAAATCCAGCGCGGCATCCTGTCGAAGGGGCAGCTGGGACTCTAGAACCCGCCGCCGGTCTTGAACCCGCCGCCACGGCGCCGGCCACCGCCCCCGCTGCGCCCTCCCCCACTCGGGAAGGATCGTCCGCCTGACGACGATGAGCGCGAGGACCGCTTCGGCGGACCCGGAAAGATCGG
>JBGTKN010000192.1:0-1997 GCA_041744615.1 Hyphomonas sp.
GATGACGCGCATCTCTTCTTCGAACCGGTAAAACAGGGCCCTGTTGATCGCATCCTTGCCCTTGAAGTGATAGTAAAGATTTCCGGGACTGATTTCGAGTGCATTGGCAATATCGACAGACGACAGCCCGCTTTCTCCTTCCTCGTTGAAGAGAAGGAGGCTGACTTCAAGTATACGGTCGCGTGTTTTCATGGCCACTCAGGCAGTTTGACAGCTAATTCTGACTGTGGAACGAATTTTCCGAGTAAATTTACCACGGTCTTTTTGCCGGATGGCAAGGGACCGGCTTTAGACCGGCCGCTGGCAGGCCTCTGCCAGGAGAGACCGGCGGCATCTGGGAGGGACTGAGAATGAGCACACCTAAGGACGAAATCGCCCAGAATGCGGCGCAGAGCACGACGGCCCTTAACCCGTTGCTGGGCGGCATTAACCGGCAGGAACTGCTTGGCGCCGTGACGATGATGCTGCGCTCGTCCGTGACCAACCCGGTCACGACCGCCAAGGCCATGCGCAAGATTGCTTCAGAGAACACCCAGATCCTGCTCGGCAAGTCCGAACGGGCGGCCGACAAGAAGGACCGCCGCTTCAAGGATCCGGCCTGGGAGCACAACCCGTTCTACAAGCGCGGCATGCAGGCCTTCCTCGCCACTCAGGAGCACCTTCACGAGTGGGTCAGCGAGATCAAGATGAGCGAACTGGAGCATGCCCGCGCCAAGTTCGTGATGGGCATGATCACCGATGCCATGGCGCCGACCAACACGCTGATCGGCAACCCGGCCGCCACCAAGCGCGTGGTCGATTCCGGCGGCCTCTCGCTGCTCAAGGGCATGAAGAACCTTTATGACGATCTGACCAAGAATGGTGGTCTGCCCTCGCAGGTCGACAAGCGCCCGTTCAAGGTCGGCGAGAATCTCGCCGTCTCCAGAGGCGCCGTCGTCTGGAAGAACGAGATGCTGGAGCTGATCCAGTATGCGCCGACCACGGAAAAGGTCTACAAGACGCCCATTCTCATCATTCCGCCGCAGATTAACAAATACTATGCGATGGACCTGACGCCGATGACTTCGATGGTGCAGTTCCTCCTCGCAATGGAACAGCAGACTTTCGTTATCTCCTGGCGCAACCCTACCAAGGAGCATCGCGGCTGGGGGCTAGACGACTATATCGACAGTCTCGTGCAGGCCAGTGAAGTCGTCCGCAAAATCACCAAATCGCCGAAGCTCAACGTCTCGGGCGCCTGCTCTGGCGGCATCACAACGGCGACCTTCGCGAGCCTGCTCGCGGCTGCCGGTGACAAGCGGATCAATGCAGTCACTTTCATGGTCTGTGTGCTGAACCCGCAGAAGGAAGACAGCGACATCGGCCAGATTGTCTCCGATGGCAGTCTCGAGATTGCGCGCAAGATGTCCAAGGCGCGCGGCATCCTCAAGGGCGACGACCTCGCCAGGATGTTCGCCTGGATGCGGCCGAATGACCTTATCTGGAACTACGTTGTCAACAATTACCTGATGGGCGAAGACCCGCCGCCGTATGACGTGCTCTTCTGGAACAATGACACGACGAACCTGCCGGCGCAGTTACACTCCGATTACCTCGATATCGCACTGCACCAGCCGTTCGATCATCCGGGTACGGTCGATGTTGCTGGGCACAAGGCAGACCTGACGAAAGTTACGGCCGATGCGTTCGTGGTCGCAGGCCTGACCGACCACATCACGCCGTGGAAAGCATGCTACCGGACACCGGCGCTGCTCGGTTCGGAAAACATCGAGTTCATTCTATCCTCCAGCGGCCACCTGCAGTCACTGATCAATCCGCCAGGCAATCCGAAGGCGAAATATTTCCGCAGCACCCAGATGAAGCCGACGCCCGACGAGTGGGCGGCAAGCGCCGAGGAGCACAACGGCTCCTGGTGGCCGCGCTGGGGTGAATGGTTGAAGGATCGCTCGGGTCCGCTCAAGGCGGCTCCCGCGAATGTCGGCAATGAAGCCTTCCCG
>JBGTKN010000193.1:0-1660 GCA_041744615.1 Hyphomonas sp.
GCGCCTATGCCGGCGACCCCGACGCGCAGGTCCGCCATGATGGCCCGGGTGGCAAGCGCGCTGCCGATCGAGTCCGGCGTGAAAGGCTTGCCGACATGGCTGAGGACTTTCGCGCCAGCCTTCAGGCAGCGGTCCGCCAGCGGAATATCTGCGGTGATGACGACGCAGGCCGGCGTTGCCCGCTCCGCGATCCAGTCATCTGCGGCATCGAAGCCGTCGCTGACGATTTGGCGCGAGAACAGCGGATGTTCCGGAATCCGGATATACGAATTGGCGACGATGACCGCTTCCACGCCGTGGCGCAGGGCGACCTTGTAGATCTCGTCCTTCACAGGGCAGGCATCTGCGTCGACAAGGATACGGGGGGACATGTCATGGCCTCCTGTCAGGGCGAGGGAGGAGCCGCCTCTGCGCGCCGTGTGGCGACCCAGATCATGAGGAAATCGCGGCCGTGCGACAAGGTCTGACCTTCGATTCGCCCGTCCACGAGGCGTCCGGAATGGCTGTAGGGCGCTTCGCCGTCGGTCGTGACGCTGCCGAAGGCGAGCGTGTCGCCGCGCAGCGAATATTCGCCTTCGAGGAAATCCGAACCGTAGAAGGAGCCCGTGACCTTGTTGTCCGGGGCCGCCGCCAGCACCATCACGGCGGAACTCGGCGGCTCAGTCGGCGACCAGTACATCGTAACGTCCCAGATGCCGTCTAGATCGCTCGCCGCGAGGACCGACGCGGCCGCTTTGGCGGCAGGTGGAACAGGCCCGGTCGGCGTAGCGCAAGCCGCGAGCAGGAGAGCGGCAACCGGGTAAAGGTATTTCATGTTGGGCAACTCCGGCACAGGCAGCTTGTTCGCGAGGGCAAATAGAACCCGCGCAGGGGCCGGCAAGCCTCAACGCGGCTCCATCTCGGCGATCCAGTCGCGCACAAGGGCAAGACCGTCCGGGTCCGGAATACTCCTGCCGAGTTCGGGCATCGCGACGCCGGGTTCGGTGGAGGCCATGCGGAAAGCCAGGATCGAACGGTCCGGGGCGCCGGGGACGATGACCTGGAACAGGTCCCCCGCTCCGCGGCCGGCCGCGACAGGGCGTTTGCCGACGCCGACTTTCACGAGGTCTGTCTCGGTGGATGACAAAACCAGTCCGGAATTGGAAGCAGAGCCGTCGGGCTTGTGGCAATGGGCGCAGTTGATGTCCAGCCAGGCGCGGGCGCGCGCCTCGAGGGGCAGCGACACATCATAGACCGCCAGCGCGGCCGGGGCGGAGGATGGCAGCCGGTCCAGAACGCCCTTGGCCACCCAGCCTTCGAGTTGGGTGTTGTGATTGAGATTGCGCGCCTTCGGACCGATCGGCGCAATCGAAGCGCCCGCCTGATGGCAAGTCTTGCACTGATTCTGGTTGGGCACGGCATAATTGATCGTGAGCGGAGCACCTGACGGGCTGATCGTCTCGACCATCCGGCGCCCGCCGATGGGCGCATATTCGGCCTCGGTGCCTTCGGCGTTCCAGATATAGGGATAGGCGGCCCAGCCGGTGTCCTTGTGAATCAGCAGCCGCGTCTCCACCTGGAAGGCGCCCTCGTCCGGCGTGCGCATGTCGGGTGCGAAGGCGAAGGTCTTGACCAGCACCGTGCCGACCGGGAAGGCGAACACATCCGTGTCGTCGTAGAC
>JBGTKN010000194.1:0-4619 GCA_041744615.1 Hyphomonas sp.
ATTCCTGCTGGTGCCCTACTTCGGCGCCTGCATCCACGCGCCGCCGCCCCCGCCGAACCAGACGGTCTTCATCATCGCCGACAAGCCGATCAAGATGAAAGACCTCGCGCAGGCCGTCTGGATCGAGGGCACGATCCATACCCAGACGCAGGAAAGCGACCTGGCCGACGCCGCCTACACGATCACGCTGACCGCGCCGCTGCCCGCGAAGCGAAAGCGGCCCAGCGCGCCGCTGACGCGAAAAAGAAAGACGCGGAACTGGCCGCACGGGGCGTCAAGCGCATTGGCTGGGAAGACCTGATGCCGGAAGGCGAGGAAGAACGCCTTGCCCAGATGTATCAGGCCCAGATGGCGATGCTCTATTCCGGGGCAGGAGTTGCGGAAGGCTCAGCCGCCGATGTGGCGGTGCAGGTGGGCACCTTCAACACGGTCAAGGAACTCAACGGCAAGAAGATCCGCATCCCGGGTTATACCGTGCCGTTCGAATACGGCGCCGATGCGCAGATCAAGGAATTCCTGCTGGTGCCCTACTTCGGCGCCTGCATCCACGCGCCGCCGCCCCCGCCGAACCAGACGGTCTTCATCATCGCCGACAAGCCGATCAAGATGAAGGACCTCGCCCAGGCCGTCTGGATTGAAGGCACGATCTACACCCAGACACAGGAAAGTGAATTGGCCGATGCAGCCTACACGATCAAGCTGACCGGCATCGAGGAATACACCTACTGACGATTCCGGATCCTTCTTCGGTCCAGGTCGTTGCCTGGGACTTTGACGGTGTCCTCAACCGGAATGTCCAGAACGGCGTGTTCGCCTGGTCACGCAATTTCGAGCGCGACCTTGGCCTGTCGCTGCATTCCTTCAGCCGGCATCTGTTTGACGGCCGCTTTCAGAAAGCTATGCAGGGCGAGGCGTGCTTGATCGAAATCGTCACCGAGTGGACCGAGAAGAACGGCGCCCATGGGCGAACATCCGAAATCCTTGACTACTGGTTCACCCGTGATGCACTTCCCGATCCCGACACCTTGGCGATCGTCAAGGCCCTGAAAGCGCGCGGCGTGCGCAACGTCATGGCCACCAACAATGAAGTCCAGCGCACCGACTTCATCGAGCACCGGATGGGCTTTGATACGCATGTTGACCGCATCTTCGCCGCGGGCCGAATGAAGATCGCCAAGCCGGACACTGCCTATTTCGCGCATATCGAGCAGGAGTTGCAGGCGCCGCCCACCTCGATCCTGCTGGTCGACGACATGCATGAGAACATCCTCGCCGCCCGCAGCCGGGGATGGCAGGCGTTCCATTTCACCGAAGGCTCGCACGGCGCACTGGCCGAAGCACTTGGCATACCAAAGCCCTAGCCGGACGGGTTTTCGCCGAGCAGGAAGCGCGGTCCCTGGCCGGTGGCGCTGATCTTGTCGTCACGGTTGTAGAGCGCACACGTCTTCAATGAGAGACAGCCGCACCCGATGCAGCCATCCAGCCGGCTGCGGGTCTTCACCAGCGTTTCAATCTGCGCGTCGAGCGAAGCCCGGATCGCCTGACTTATCCGCGACCAGTCTGCCGCGTTCGGGGTGCGTCCGCTCGGCAGCCGGGCGAGTTCGGCCCCGATCTCCTCGATCGACAGGCCGAGCCGCTGGGCGATCCGGATGAAGGACAGCCGTCTGATGTCTGCCCGCCGGAACCGGCGCTGGCCGCCCGGGCTGCGAACCGGTTCAATCAATCCCTTGTTTTCGTAGAAGCGTATGGCCGACACTGAAAGGCCGGTTCGCGCCGCGATATCGCCGATCATCAAGACGTCATCGGCCCGCATGCCTGTCTCCGTATTTTCCTCTTGACCTCAATCTAGGTTGAGGTTGCAGGAATTGGGGGGTCAATCGTTCACGAAGTCAACCGAGGAGTATTTCAGATGGCGCAGGTCCGTATCGAGCACGTCAATATCAGCGTCAGCGATCCCGCGCGCACGGCGAAGATGCTGTCGGAGATTTTTGGCTGGCATATCCGCTGGCAGGGCCCGGCCGCGATGGGCGGGTTCACGATTCATGTGGGATCGGACACCGATTATGTCGCCGTCTATGCCGCAAGTCCCGACACCGCGGCCCGGGCCGGATTTTCCAAGGGCGCCCCGTTAAACCATGTGGGTCTCGAGGTCGATGACTTGGACGTCGTCGAAAGCCGGGTGATCGCCAGCGGTCTGGTGCCATTCAGCCATGGCGACTACGAACCCGGCCGGCGCTTCTACTTTTTCGACGCTGACGGGATCGAATACGAAGTCGTCAGCTATGCGCCCGACTGATCGGCCCTCATCCCGAATGAAAGAAGGGCGGCCGTTAGGCCGCCCCTCACTACTCTACTCGGTACTCTACTATTCAGGAGAATGCAGGATTAATCCCTAACGCTCCGTGAACGGCGTGACGCAGAAGCTAACTTTGCTTTGCTAGAAGGTTGCGAATCTCTTCGAGCAGGACTTCTTGCCGCGGCGGGGCCGGCGGCGGCGCTGCAGCTTCCTTTTTCTTGAGATTATTCATCGCCTTGACCACGAAGAACAAAGCGAAGGCCATGATCATGAAAGCGATGATATTGTTGATGAACAGGCCATAAGCGATCACGGGCGCGCCGGCATCCCGGGCCGCGGCCAGAGAGGTGTAGGTGCCCTCGCCAAGGTTCAGGAACATGTCCGAGAAGTCGGCGCCGCCCGTCAGGCGGCCGAGAATCGGCATCATGATATCATTGACAAGCGAGGTGACGATTGTCCCGAACGCGCCGCCGAGGATGAAGCCGACTGCGAGGTCGACGAGATTGCCCTTCAGGGCGAACTCTTTGAATTCCTTGATCATAATATCCCCTTTGCGCGAGCGCGGACGCCCGAAATCTAGGTAGTCAGATTGCGGGGTTCGAATGCAGCGTCAAGCGCAAGGTACATGAAAGGCGAGCAAGGTTGTGCGCTTATCGCGCCTCGGGATCATCGCCGCCATTGACCCGCGCGCGCAGTTCCTTGCCGGCCTTGAAGAAGGGGACAGCCTTGGCCGGTACTTTCACCGGCTCACCGGTACGGGGGTTGCGCCCTCTGCGGGCATCACGCTTGCGCACCGAAAACGCGCCAAAGCCGCGCAGTTCGACGCGGTCACCGCGCGCGAGCGCATCGCCGATCTCTTCCAGGATCACGTTGACCACCTTCTCCACGTCTTCATGACGCAGGTGCGGGTATTCGGCCGCGAGCTTATCGATGAGTTGAGACTTCAGCATCCTGTTGATATTAAACGCATTTGCGGCGGAAGCGCTAGGCCCCCGCCGCAAACATTGCCTGAATTTTAGATAGACCCGCGTGCGGGATCCATCCGGATCAGTGTCAGGTCATCAGCTCTTCAGCCTGCCCTTTCCAGTCGTCACGCTCCATCCGGCCCTGGAAAGCGAGCTCCTCTTCGAGGCTCGCTACCTGTTCGTCGGAGAGGGCTGCGATCTGCCAGAAGTGGAAGATACCCGCTTCCTGCAGCTTCTTCTCAAAGGCCGGACCGACGCCCTTGATCTTCTTCAGATCATCGGCGTCACCTTGCGGCGCGGTCAGGCGGCCGCGGGCGTCAAGCGATTTAGCATCGCCTTTCGCCGCAGCCGGAGCCGCCGGAGCGGCCTTGGCTTTCGACTTGGTGCCCGACGAAGCCAGAGCCGCGCCGAGGATGTCACCCAGCGAGGCGCCGGCATCGGCCGAGCCATACTGAGCAACGGCTTCGGCTTCTTCGGCAATCTCAAGGGCTTTCACCGAGAGTGAGACGCGGCGCGAGGCCCGGTCAAACGTCACGACTTTCGCATCAACCTTGTCGCCGACCGCAAAGCGCTCGGGGCGCTGGTCAGCCCGGTCACGCGAAAGGTCAGAACGGCGGATGAAGGTCTTCACCGGCGGGGTGCCGAACTCGACTTCCAGACCGCCCGAGGTCACTTCGACCACGGTGCAGGTTACGGTCGAGCCGCGCTTGATGCCGCCGCCGTCGCCGCTGCTGGCCGCTTCGATCGGGTCACCCGACAGTTGCTTGATGCCGAGCGAGATGCGCTCCTTGTCGACGTCCACATCGAGGACTTTCGCCTTGACGGTATCACCCTTGGTGAAGGCTTCGATCGCCTGGTCACCCGGTTTGTCCCACGAGATGTCGTTGATGTGCACCATGCCGTCGAGATCGGGGCCGAGGCCCACGAACAAGCCGAACTCGGTGATGCCGCGCACTTCGCCTTCGATTTCCGAACCGACCGGGTGTTCCGCCAGGAACGCATCCCACGGATTGTCCATGGTCTGCTTGAGGCCGAGCGAGATGCGGCGCTTGTCGCTGTCCACGTCCAGCACTTCCACATCCACTTCCTGCGAGGTCGAGAGGATCTTGCCGGGGTGCACGTTCTTCTTGGTCCAGCTCATTTCGGAGACGTGGATCAGGCCTTCGACACCGTCTTCCAGCTCCACGAAGGCGCCATAGTCGGTGATGTTCGTGACGGTACCCTTGAGGCGGGCGCCCGACGGGTAACGCGCCGAGATATTGTCCCACGGATCCGAACCCAGCTGCTTCATGCCGAGCGAGATACGTTGGGTTTCCGGGTTGATCTTGATGATCTGGACTTCGACTTCCTGGCCGACT
>JBGTKN010000195.1:0-2347 GCA_041744615.1 Hyphomonas sp.
TTGCCGGGGGGCTGCAGGGCCGCTATACGCCGCGCAAATCCATACATCACTCATTCAGGAAGCCCCCATGGCCGTGCAGCGTACCTTTTCCATCATCAAGCCGGACGCCACCGAGCGTAACCTTACCGGCGCCATTAATGCTGTGATCGAGAAGGCCGGCTTGCGCATCGTCGGCCAGCGCCGGATCCAGATGACCCGGGCCCAGGCGGAGCGTTTCTACGGCGTCCACCGGGAGCGCCCGTTCTTCGGCGAACTCGTCGACTTCATGATCTCCGGACCTGTCGTTGTGCAGGTCCTCGAAGGCGCCGACGCCGTTGCGAAATACCGCGACGTGATGGGCGCCACCAATCCCGCTCAGGCCGCCGACGGCACGATCCGCAAGCTGTTCGCCAAGTCGATCGGTGAAAACTCCGTTCACGGGTCGGACTCGGTTGAGAACGCCGCGATGGAAATCGCCCAGTTCTTCTCGGAAGCCGACATTGCCGGTTGAGCTTCGGCAAATCAAAAATGCCATTTGAAAGCCGGCGGGGATTTCCCTGCCGGCTTTTTTCATTTCGGCAGCCGCCAGGCGTGCGAAGGTCAGGCCTCGCGCGCCCAGCCGCGCACATCGGCCACATAGATTTCCGGCACTTCCATCGCCGCGAAATGACCGCCCTCCGGCAGGTCCGTCCAGCGCGTCAAATTGTAAGCGCGCGTCACCCAGCTCTTCGGCGGTGCCAGCAGGTATTGCTCACCGGGGTAATTTGCGAACGCCGTCGGCGTCTCACAGCGTTGGCCTTCGCCAAGCTGGTTGCCGCCTTCCTGGAAAAGCGCATTATAGTACCAGACACTCGTCGCGATGGAGTCAGTAACGAGATAGATCATCACGTTGGTGAGCAACTGGTCCCGGGTGTATACATCCAGCAGGCCGCGCGTGCGCAGGTCGCTCCAGCCGTGGAATTTTTCGAGAATCCACGCCGCCGTTCCCACCGGCGAGTCCATCAACGCCATCGCCAGCGTCTGCGGCTTGGTCGCCTGTTGCATCAAATAGGCGCCCTCGGCCTGCATCTTCGACGCAGCTTGTCCCGCCCAGGCCATTTCCTCCGGGGACTGCGGGATGGCGAGCGCAGGTCTGAGGCCAATCATGTTGACGTGGATACCCCGGCAGCCGCCTTTTCCGGGGCCATGGTTCACACCGAGCCAGGATGTCACCAGAGATCCCCAGTCACCGCCCTGCGCAAGATAGGTGTCATAGCCGAGTACGCTGCACATCAGCTTTTCCCAGAGAGCGGCCGTCGCCTTCTGGCCGAGCGGAGAGGCGGGTTTGCCCGAGAAGCCATAGCCGGGAAGGGACGGGATCACGAGATCGAACGCGTCTTCCGGTGTTCCTCCGTGCTCGGACGGAAATGCAAGCGGCCCGATCGCCTGCCAAAATTCATAAACGCTGCCAGGCCAGCCATGCGTAATCAGCAGCGGCCGCTTGCCCTTCGCTTCACCGACAACATGCACGAAATGGATCGTTTGCCCGTCCACCTCGGCTGTGAACTGCGGCCAACGGTTGAGCTCTGCCTCGGCAGCGCGCCAGTCATATACGTCCAGCCAGTGGCGCTGGATGTCCTGCATCACCGGCGTCGACATACCAAAGGCAAAGCCCTGCTCGTTGGCTGGGGCTGGGAACCAGTTGTAAGCCTCCACCCGTGCGCGGATTGCCGCGAGTTTCGCGTCTGTAACTACAATCTGGAAAGGGGTTGGCGGGGTCATGCGAGGCGTTGCTTCAGCAGGTTTGCCGCTGCCGTGAAGAAGGCGCTGCGCGACACATCCGGCAAGAGTTCAATCGCCGTGTGCTTCATGTCTGTGCGCTCGGCATTGGTGAAGGCCCATTCGCTGAGGCCTGCCATGTCGGTCAACGGCTTGTCTTCGCCGAGATGTGTTTTCTCGGACATGAGATAAAAGGGGCGCGGCCCGCCCACGAGCAGCGCGAAATGCGCCTCCACTGGCGAACAGGGCGGGAGGAAGTCAAGCAGCACAGAGGTCGTGTCGCCGGGGGTCCCGACGACCTGCATATTGCGGATCGGCATCGGGTCACCGGGCGAGCGCTGCACGACGCCCGCAATCTGCGTCATCGTCTGCGCCTGCCAACTGTCGAGCTTGTTGGTGAGGATTGAGATCAACGCCTCCGGTTTGGTCAGGAACCATTCCGGCAGGAAGGCATGCTGCAGGGCATAGAAATCGGGCCGCGCCTTGGAGCGGACCGCCATGGCATTCGGCGCCGGGCCGGTCGCGGGTCGGCTTACGTGCACGTCGCAGGATTTCTTGCAACGGCTGCAGTCGAGCGCGTTGGCATGAAGCCAGACGGCATCAGGCAGCT
>JBGTKN010000196.1:0-3862 GCA_041744615.1 Hyphomonas sp.
AAGTGGCTCGGCCGCTGGAATTTCCGAACCCGCAGTCCGCGCAACGCAGTCCTCGCGCAGGGCGCCGTCTCGTTGCTGCTCGTCGGCTTCGGCGCCGCCTATGACGGCTTTGCCACCCTGGTTGACTATACCGCGCCGGTCTACTGGATCTTCTTGATCGCCAGCGGCGTCGCGGTCTTCCGGCTGCGCGCGCTCGAGCCGGACGTGCCGCGTCCCTTTCGCGTGCCGCTCTATCCGATGGTTCCAGCACTGTTCGTGCTGGCGAGTACCGCGATGCTGGTGTCGGCCGTGCTGTATGTCCAGGGCGGCGCGCTGTTCGGACTGGGCGTGCTCGCAGCAGGGTTGTTGGTGGTGGTTGGGGTCGAGAGGTGAGACCGGCGCTTACGCTTGGGCATCGGTCACTTGAACTTAATCCCCCCGGATCAAATTCTTCCGCTGCGCGCAAACTGTGTCCGATGGTGCCACCTGACAGAATTGAACTGTCGACCTCGTCATTACCAATGACGCGCTCTACCCCTGAGCTAAGGCGGCATTGCCGGTTTCGTTTCGGGGCTTTAGCCTAAGCGATATCGGATGAAAAGAGAGTTTAGGCGCCCATCATGACCTACAAGCCACCCCGTTCGTCAAACGAAGACCGTACCGCCCGCCAGGCCGAGGCCCTGCGGGCCAATCTGAAACGCCGGAAGGCCGCTGCGCGCAAGGATCCTGCGCCGGCCGACGCGACCAAAAAGGCCGACAAAACCTAAGGCGCCCACAGGATTGGCGGCCGGTCTCGCGGTTGTCCGGGCGGCGTACCTTCCGGATAGCCGAGGGTAAAGGCGGCAAACGCCGTGTGGCTGTCGGGAATCGCAAGCTCGGCTTTTGTCAGCGGCTCACGCAGCCACTGCATCGGCGAGCCGACCCAACAGGTTCCAAGCCCCCGCGCCTGCGCCGAGAGCATCAGGTTCTGCCCGGCTCGTGTGCAATCCTGCTGCGCCTGGCCCAGGCTGTCAGGCACAGCGCAGATGACGATCACTACCGGCGCATCGAAGAAAACCGAAAAATCCGCTCGGTCGAGCCAGTCATATCCCGGCCCCGGCGGCCGGTGGGCGCGGGCAAAGGCGAGCGCCTGCATGCCGTGCAGCGCCACTTTCTCCGCGCCCTCTATCACCACGAAGGTGAACGGTGTCTCGCCGCTGACTGGCGGGGTGGGCGCCTGGGCTGCGTCCCAGAGGATTTCCTCAATGATGTGCCGGTCGACCGTCCGGGGCTGATAGGCCCGGATCGAGCGGCGGGTGTGAATGGCATCAACCGTGTGCATCGGCGAAACCCCCCAGAAGGCAAGCCTATCCTACGCCGAGTCCGGCGTTCACGTCAGCCTTTTTGACGCAGGCGCCCTTCAAAGCCTTCCGGCGCTCGGATTTCTCCAGCGCCGCGCACATTCCGGCCCTGACAAAGCCGCGAAGCACAGTATATCTCGCGCCCATGGACAGACTTCACATCACGGGCGGCACACCGCTCAACGGCCACATCCACGTCTCCGGCGCCAAGAATTCGGCGCTGAAGCTGATGGTCACCTGCCTGCTGACCGATCAGCCGGTAGAACTCACCAACATGCCGAACCTGGCAGACACGCGCTTCCTCGCGCAGCTGCTGGAGACCCTGGGCGTCGAGGTCTACTGGCCCAAGGGTTCGTCGACCTGCCATCTCAATGCCGCGGAGCTCAAATCCACCATCGCGCCTTATGAGCAGGTGCGGAAGATGCGGGCGAGCTTCAACGTGCTCGGGCCCCTGATCGCGCGCTCCGGCCACGCTACCGTATCGCTGCCCGGCGGCTGCGCCATCGGCGCGCGACCTGTGGACCTGCACCTGAAAGCGCTGGAAGCCATGGGCGCCGACCTGCGCGTAGAGGGCGGCTATGTGAAGGCCGCAGCCATCCATGGCCTGAAAGGCGCGCATATCAACTTCTCTACCGTCTCGGTCGGCGCAACCGAGCACGCGATGCTCACCGCGACGCTGGCCAAAGGCGAAACGATCCTCGAAAACGCTGCGCGGGAGCCGGAGATCGAGGACCTCGCCAACTGCCTGAATACGATGGGCGCGAACGTCACCGGCGCCGGAACGCCGATTATCCGCATCAAGGGCGTCGAAGCCCTCAAGGGCACCACCTATCCGGTGATGCCGGACCGTATCGAGGCCGGCACTTACGCCATGGCCGCCGCCTCCGCCGGCGGCGATGTGACCCTCGACGGCTGCCCCGTCGGAGCGCTCGGCGCCATGATCTCCAAGCTTCGCGAAGCGGGCGTCACGGTGGACGCCGACGAGGCCAACTCGACCCTGCGCATCCGCCGCAACGGTTCGGCCCTGAAAGCGGTCAGCCTATCGACCCAGCCGCACCCCGGCTTCCCGACCGACCTTCAAGCCCAGTTCATGGCCCTGATGTGCACCGCCGAGGGCACCAGCATCATCCGCGAGACGATCTTCGAAAACCGTTTCATGCACGCCCCGGAACTGTCGCGCCTAGGCGCCGACATCACGGTGCGCGGGCAGGAGGCGGTGGTGAAGGGCGTCGATCACCTGACGGCCGCGCCGGTTATGGCGACCGATCTGCGCGCTTCGGTATCGCTGGTCATTGCCGGACTTGCGGCGCAGGGTGAAACGGTCGTGAACCGGATCTACCATCTGGACCGCGGCTTCGAGCGGCTCGAAGCCAAGCTGGGGGCTTGCGGCGCGAAGATCGAACGCCGATCTGGCGAAGACGAGTAACCAGGGTAGGGCTGATGACCGAACCGAAACCGCTGCGCCTTCTCGCCGAGGAGGGTGACGACCTCAAGATCATCGCCGCGGCCGTCCAGGACGCGGTGGTGAAGGCGGGAAACCTCAACTACGAAAAGCGCAAGCGCCGCTTCGCCATCGAGCTCAACCGCTACCGCTGGGAAACCGCCCCCACCCGAAAGGGCCAGCCGGGCGAGCGCGTGCGCTCGCTGCTGGCGTTTGACGGCGTGCTGAGCGTCAAGACACGCGGCATCACCAAGGCCGACCCCGAACTCATCCTGTCCCTGCTGAGCGCCGACTTCGTGGCCGATGCGGCCGAGCCGCCCGGCGGCAAGGTCGTTCTGCTGTTCGCCGGCGACGGCGAGATCGTCCTGACGGTCGAGGCGCTCGACGCCGCACTGCTCGACAGCGATTACGTCTGGCCCACCCGGCATTTGCCCAGCCACGAGCGGCGGAAGCGCTAGGGTGCTTTAGGCCGAAGGCCGCAATGCACCGTCCACGCCCATCAGCCACCTTGCCAGCCTGCCGGCCCCGGTCCATGTAGCGGAGCTGTAACAATACCCCGGAAATGCCCGCCCCATGGCCCGCCACTTTGATGCCACCAAGCCTCAGTTTGATGAGGTCCTGACGCGCTTCCTCGCGGAAGATCGCGGTCAGGGCGCCGACGTATTCGACGTGGTCAAGGACATCCTTTCCGATGTGAAAAAGCGCGGCGGGGCGGCGGTGGCCGATTATACCGCCAAGTATGACGGGCTGCAGATCGACCCCTCGACGCTTGAATCCGACAATGTGAATCTGCACGAACTGGCGGCGACCTGCCCGGCAGACCTGCGCGCAGCCATCGATTTCGCGCATGACCGGATCGCCGCGTATCACGGCGCGCAACGGCCTGCCGATCATCGCTTCACGGACGATGCGGGAATTGAACTGGGGTGGCGCTGGACGTCGCTTGATTCGGTCGGCGTTTACGTTCCGGGCGGGCGGGCGAGCTATCCGTCCTCGGTGCTGATGAATATCGTCCCGGCACGGATTGCCGGCGTGGAGCGCATCGTGATGGTCGCCCCGGCGCCGCAGGGTGAGCTATCCCACGCGGTCGCCTACGCCGCGC
>JBGTKN010000197.1:0-2960 GCA_041744615.1 Hyphomonas sp.
ACCGTTGCTGCCCGTTCCGGAGAGCACGATGGCGATCGCCCGCTCGCGCTGGTCCACGGCGAGCGAGGAGAACAGCACATCGACGGGGTGGCGCTGGCCGCGAGGCTCCGTCGGCCTGGACACGCGCAGCCCGCCGCCGCCGACCTTCAGATCGGTGTCGGGCGCGATCACGTAGACGTGGTTTGCCGCGAGCAGCATGCCGTCCTCGACTTGAACGACCGGCATCGTCGTGTGGGCGCCGAGAATGCGCGCGAGTTCGCTTTCGCGCTTGGGATCGAGATGCAGCACGACCACGAAGGCACAGCCGCTGTCGGCCGGCATCGCGTCGAAGAAGCGGCTCAGCGCCTCGATGCCGCCCGCCGACGCGCCGATGCCGATGACCGGAACAGCCGCGACTTCGGGCGTGTCGCCGCCCATGGCGGTCAGGGGCCGATCACTCCCACTCGGCCGGAGGACATCGTCGCTGCCTCTCGCATCCTTGCGGCGGATCGGCTTCGCCTTCGACGTGCGCCCCGAGCGAAGACCTCCTTGCGGTTCATCCGCCATATTCGCATGACCTGAAACTTACGTTGATCTCACGGAAAGGCTATTCCCCCAACATCAGCCGCCGCCTTTCCGCAAGGCGCGAAAGGCTCCCTCGCATAACTTTGCACAGTCGCCCCCAGCCG
Organism: Hyphomonas sp.; assembly: GCA_041744615.1. Classification (GTDB taxonomy): domain Bacteria; phylum Pseudomonadota; class Alphaproteobacteria; order Caulobacterales; family Hyphomonadaceae; genus Hyphomonas. The sequence goes on from JBGTKN010000197.1 coordinate 669, forward strand.
GCACCCAGTGACAAGGTTTCGCTGGTGCCGCAGGCGCGCAGAAGTACAAAGGAAAAGTCGGCTCAGTTCTAGCAAGCGGTGCTATGTTAGCGTAAACGAATCAACCTGTAAGCAAAGGGAACCCGCAAGAGATAGGTGTTTGCTTATTTTCGGGTGCTATCTGAGCTCGTCTTGTGAGAGCACGGCGCGCGGCAGCCGGGCATAACCACCAACCCTGTCGTCACGATCCGGATCCTGGTGTGGGCGGCCAATCACCGCTCCACGATCTCCCGGTCCGGCAGGAGGTTCTCGATGCACCGTAGCCTTCCGCCAGAAAGCTGTTAGGAGGGCAACCGGCCAGCACCGTCGCGGTGGAAGCCTTCGCGACGGCGCACCACTGAGGCCACGAGATCGGGCATCTCGCTCATTGGGTCCGCCTACTGCCCCATCTACGTCAGCCGTTCGTCAAGTGTCCGAGGACCAACGCCGCCAACGCGGACCCCGCGCGAAGGTAGGCTTTCGGATGCTGCAACGCAGCATGCCACGTCGCCACGAATGCCCGCTGCGGGCCGGCCGCGATCAGGCCTTCGCGCCCTGATCGCCGTCGTCTTTGCCATTGTGATCGGCCAGACCTTCGGGCTGCCCGCGTTGTCGGCCCCGGCATCCGTCTCCGGGTGGCCGGGCTTCGTCGGCTGGCCTTCCTGGCAGGAGATCGAGCAGGGCTTGGCCGCCTTGGTTCTGCCGCAGCTCGCCCTGACCTTCACGAATGCCGTTATCCTGACGGCCCTTGTTGCGGGCGACTACTTCGGCGAACGGGCGCGGGCGGTGACGCCGCGTTGTCTGTCGGTCTCGTCCGGGATCGGCAACCTCGCCCTCGCGCCATTCGGCGCGCGCGCTGCCGATGTGCCATGGCGCAGGCGATCTCGCTGCTCACCATCGCTTCGGGGCACGAACCGGCGGGGCGCCGCGGATGCTGGGCCTGGCGCTTCTAGTCCTTGCGCTCCTGCCGAACGGTGCGGGGCTTGCCCTGATCGCCTCCATCCCGGCGGCCGGCCTTGGTGCGCTGCTCCTTGTGGCATCTGTCGAGCTCGCTTCCAGCCGGCGGCTCTGGGACTGCAAGCCGTCGCGCTCCGGGTCGCGAGGAGATAGCTGTACGTCCCTGATGACTGATCGAACAACTGTCGGAAGATCATCCCGCGGCTCCTCCTTTTTCTAACCGGCTGTCGTGCCGACCAGGATCATCCGGCTATGCGCTGCTCGAAACCGCGCCCGTCGGATGGGCGCATAACCTCCTCACCTGACGCTTTCTGCGCCTCCAAGCACGTTCGCCGGACAAGAGGGTATGCGATTCGGCGCAATCGGGATAAGAGAAAACAGGGGCGAGGTGGAACGGCACCAATACAGGGCCCCGATTAGAGCCAAAATGAACAGGAGGGCCTGAGGATGTCGCTTCGGATAAACGACGTCGCCCCCGACTTCACGGCCGAAACCACCGAAGGCACCATCCGCTTTCACGATTGGACCGGCGACGGCTGGGCGGTCCTGTTCAGCCATCCGAAGAACTTCACCCCGGTCTGCACCACCGAGCTCGGCTACATGGCCGGCATTCAGCCCGAGTTCGCCAAGCGCGACGCCCAGATCCTCGGCATCTCCGTCGATCCGGTGGAGAGCCACGGCAAGTGGGCCGACGACATCGAGACCGCAACCGGCCACCGGATGAACTACCCGCTGATCGGCGACCGGGACCTGACCATCGCCAAGCTCTACGACATGCTGCCCGCCACGGTAGAGGGGAACTCCGAAGGCCGCACCCCGGCCGACAACGCCACCGTGCGGTCCGTCTTCATCATCGGGCCGGACAAGCGCGTCAAGCTCGTCCTGACCTATCCGATGACCACGGGCCGCAACTTCGACGAGATCCTGAGGGCGCTCGACTCGATCCAGCTCACGTCGAAGCACCAGGTGGCGACGCCGGCGCAGTGGAAGCAGGGCGAGGACGTCATCGTGACCGCCGCGGTCTCCGACGAGGACGCCGAGAAGCGCTTCGGCGGCTTCGAGCGCGTGCTGCCCTACCTGCGCAAGACCAAGCAGCCCGCCGGCTGACGCCGCAGGCGACGCGAAAGCGGCCAACCGCCGGTTGCGGCCGGCCAAGGCGTATCTGGGGCGTAAGGTCGGATGGCGTCGTTGACAGCGCGAGCCCTCGCATGTTTCGACCGTTTCGGCGCCTCACCGCTCGAGAGCGGCGAGGTCGCGCTCCGGCGCCACGTGCTGCTCGGCTCCTCGCTCGGCTGCACGGCGGCGGGTCTCCTGTGG
>JBGTKN010000198.1:0-3772 GCA_041744615.1 Hyphomonas sp.
CGTCCCGCGCAGGGCTGAAGTTGGCACCCGAGCCCGGAGCCCGCCAGAACCCGCCTTCCCCAGAGGGACTTGCGGTCCGGATTAACGCATTCCGGCGCCTTTTTATCAATTCTGCGCAAGAATTCGTCGCAGACGCAGGAAAGGAGTCGTTTTTGCAGGGCTTGGCGCCTATCTTCAAAGCCAACACCGTTTCCATTGTGTGAGACCTGCCATGAATGTTCGTAACCTTGCCGTCTGGGGCGCGCTCGCCCTTCTGGTGATCGGGATGGCCGTGATGATGGGGGGCAACCCCGAAGTCGCGCGCGCCAAGTCGGTCCGGCTCTCGGAAATCTATACGATGGCCGAGCAGGGCAAGCTCGCGGATGCCACCCTTGGCGACACCAAGCTGATGGTCACCACGACCGATGGCCAGAAGCTGATCAGTGAAATCCGCCAGCTCGACATGACCACCGAGACCGTGCTGCGCGAGAACAATGTGCCGTTCAACGTCGAAGCCGATGTCGGCCGAAACAACGTTGCCTCGGTGCTGCTCTCGCTGCTTCCGATCGTGCTGATCGTCGCCTTCGTCTTCTTCATGATGCGCCAGATGCAGGGCGGCGGCACGCGCGGCGCAATGAGCTTCGGCAAATCCCGCGCCCGCCTCCTCACCGAGAAGCATGGCCGCGTCACCTTCGACGACGTCGCCGGCGTCGACGAGGCCAAGGAAGAATTGCAGGAGATCGTCGAGTTCCTGCAGGATCCGTCCAAGTTCCAGCGCCTCGGCGGCAAGATCCCGAAAGGTGCGCTGCTTGTCGGCCCGCCCGGCACCGGTAAAACCCTTCTCGCCCGCGCCGTTGCGGGGGAGGCGGGCGTGCCCTTCTTCACCATCTCCGGCTCGGACTTCGTCGAGATGTTTGTCGGCGTCGGCGCCAGCCGCGTGCGCGACATGTTCGAACAGGCAAAGCGCTCCGCGCCCTGCATCATCTTCATCGACGAGATCGACGCTGTCGGCCGCTCGCGCGGCGCCGGACTCGGCGGCGGCAACGATGAGCGCGAGCAGACGCTGAACCAGCTACTTGTCGAGATGGACGGCTTCGAAGCCAACGAAGGCATCATCATCATGGCCGCGACCAACCGTCCGGACGTGCTTGACCCTGCCTTGCTGCGTCCCGGCCGTTTTGACCGCCAGGTCACCGTCGGCAATCCGGACATCATCGGCCGCGAGAAGATCCTGCGCGTCCACATGCGCAACGTTCCGCTGGCCAAGGACGTCGAGACCAAGACCATCGCCCGCGGCACGCCCGGCTTCTCCGGCGCCGACCTTGCCAACCTCGTCAACGAAGCGGCCCTCCTCGCGGCCCGCCGCGGCAAGCGCGTGGTGGCAATGGCCGAGTTCGAGGACGCGAAGGACAAGGTCCTGATGGGCCCCGAGCGCCGATCGATGGTGATGTCCGAGAAGGAAAAGGAACTCACCGCCTGGCACGAAGCCGGCCACGCGATCGTCGCGATGAAAGTCCCCTCCGCCGATCCGGTCCACAAGGCGACGATCATTCCGCGCGGCCGCGCCCTCGGTATGGTCATGCAGCTTCCGGAAGACGACAAGCTCTCGATGTCGAAGGTCGAGATGACCTCGCGCCTCGCCATCATCATGGGCGGCCGTGTCGCGGAAGAGTTGAAGTTCGGCCTCGACAACGTCACCGCCGGCGCCGCCTCCGACATTCAGCAGGCGACCCGTCTCGCCCGCGCGATGATCACCCGCTGGGGATATTCGGATGTCATCGGCCCGGTCGATTACGGCTCGGACCAGGGCGACGTGTTCCTCGGCCAGCAGCTGATGCAGTCCTCGCACATTTCGGAAGAGACCTCGCGCAAGATCGAGGAAGAAGTCCGCAAGCTGATCGAACAGGGCAAGGAAGACGCCCGCCGCATCATGACGGAATCGCGCGCCGACTGGGAAGCCGTCGCACTCGGCCTGCTCGAGTACGAAACCCTGTCCGGCGAAGAGATCGCGAACCTGATCAAGGGCACCCCGCCCAGCCGTCCGGATGCGTCTGAGGACGATACCGGCCCGTCTTCATCAGTGCCCGTGATCGGCAAGCGCAAACGCCCCGGCCTCGATCCTTCGCCGAACCCGGCCTGAGGTCTCACGGATAAGCCTTCCAATTGAAGCCCAGCCTGATAGGCTGGGCTTCATGCTTATGAAACTGGCAGCTGCCCCCGCCTTCGCCCTCCTGGTCACTGCCTGCGCGAGCGCGCCGGCGGCGGAGACTCCCTCGGCCTTCGAGGCTGCCATCGCGCCGCTGTGCGGGAAGGCGTTCGAGGGCCGGATCGTCACGACCGATGCGCAGGACGATGACTGGCGCGCACAGCGTGTCGTCATGCATGTGCGCAGCTGCGATCCCCGTTACATCACAATCCCCCTGCATGTGGGCGAGGACCATTCGCGCACCTGGGTTCTGACGCAGGTGGGCGACCAGTGGGAACTGCGCCATGACCACCGCCACGAGGATGGCAGCGAAGATGCGTTGACCCAGTATGGCGGCTTTGCCTCCACACCGGGCGATGCGCTGCGGCAGGAATTCCCGGCTGACCAGTCGACCAAGGACCTGTTCGACCGGGAGAATATCCCGGTTTCGAAGACCAACGTCTGGGCGGTTGAACTTGATCCGTCATCGAACATCTTTGCCTACGAGCTGAGACGCCCCAACCGTTTTCTGCGGGTGGAGTTTGATACGTCCAAACCGGTTGCCGCCCCACCGACGCCGTGGGGCTGGCCCGATCTGGACTAGCCCTCCATGCAGCTGCGGCTGGAGCATGTGCCCGCCTCGCCGCGCACGCCGGTGAGCCGGTTCGTGCACCGGGGTGTGGACAGCGACCATCACCGCGCCGCGCAGTTCGATCCGCCGTTTCCGCCGCCCGTGGCGGGGAAGGGCTTCCCGCTCTGGACGCTGGAGCATCGCGGCCATGAGCTTTACTTCGCCAGCCCCGAGGAGATGGCGCATGTGGCGGGTGTGCTCGGGGCGCGCGTGATGAAGCGTCCACGCGAGCTGGGGCTCGAACAGTCGGCGGTCAATTCGCACTGGCTCAGCCGCATGGACAAGGCCTGGTTGAGCTGGAAGGTGCGCCAGGAAATCGTCCGCAAGCTGAGGGATGAGCTGGCGCGGCTGGGGCGATAGAGCTCCGTTTTTTTCGTATTTTCAATGACTTCACCCTCGATGCGCGCAGCGTATCTGAGGGTCCATCTCCTGACCCTTCCACGTTCACAGCGGCGCGGAAGGCATCATCTGACAGCACATTGTCTGAACCGAGATTCTGTTTGCGTGCAAAGTTCTCATCGAACGAGACGGGAAAAGCGGGAAAATGTGGACCAACTTGTAGAAGAGGCACTCGACCTTGTTCAATCTGTCGTAAAGAAAGCAGGCAATCCCGCCTGCTACACGTTCTTTAGAAAGCCGATTACCTCCGACGTGATCGTGGAACACGGATCCATGAGGGGCTCATTTTCAATGCCGGAAGCGCTCGCGAATTCTATTCGTAAGCTCAATGCCGGAAATGTCTCATCCCAGTGAATACCATCGCCAATCCCGCTTCGTCGGCGGCCGCGATCACTTCGTCGTCGCGGATGGAGCCGCCGGGTTGGATGATCGCGGTGGCGCCGGCGCTGGCTGCCTGTAGTAATCCGTCTGCGAATGGAAAGAAGGCGTCGGAGGCGGCGACGCATCCGCGGGTTCTGGGCTCGGGCCAGCCGGCGGCCTCGGCGGCGTCTTCGGCCTTGCGGGCGGCGATGCGGGCG
>JBGTKN010000199.1:0-6083 GCA_041744615.1 Hyphomonas sp.
CACATCCTCATCGATGCCGGCTCCGGCGGCGTGCGCACGCTCACGCGCATGGGTTATCCCGTCGGCAAGCTTGACGCCGTATTTCTCACCCATCTGCACTCGGATCATATGGACGGCCTCGGCGAACTGCTCATGCAGGCCTGGGTCAATGGCGGCCGGGATGTTCCCATGCCCGTCCACGGGCCCACCGGCATTGAAGAAGTCGTCAACGGCTTCAATGCCGCGTACCGGATCGACAGCACCTACCGCACGGGTCATCACGGCGCCGAGATCGCAAACCCGGAAGGCCGCGGCGGCGCGCCGATTCCCATCACGATGCCCGCAGGCCCCGGGGGGCAGTCCGTCGTGTACGAAGCTGGCGGCCTGACGATCACCGCGTTCAAGGTCAGCCACGCCCCGGTCGATCCCGCCTATGGCTACCGGGCCGAGTACAAGGGCCGCTCGGTCTCGATCAGCGGCGATTCGATCTACGACGCGAATCTGGTCGCGGCCTCCACCGGCGCAGACCTCCTGTTCCACGATGCGCTAAACCCCGACATGGTGATCCGCATGCGCGAGGCCATGGCGGAGGCGGGTAGGGACGACCTCGCCAAGGTGCTGAACGACATCCTCGATTACCATGCCACGCCCGCTGACGCCGCCCGTGCGGCTCAGGACGCCGGCGCCGCGCGCCTCGTACTTTACCATACCGTGCCACCCTTGCCGTCCCGGGCACTTAACGCCTTGTTCATGAAGGATGCGAAGGCTTTGTTTGACGGCCCAATGGAGGTGGCAGAAGATGGGCTTATCTATTCCCTGCCAGCGGCCAACGCGTCGATTGAAGTCACGAAAGCATTCTGAATGAACGATCTGAAAATCATCCCGCTCAACACAGCTGCCAAAGGCGAAGCCTCCGATGGCCGGCGCCAGCGCAGCGAACGCAGCCGCGCGCAGATCATCGAAGCGATGTTCAGCCTCATCCGCGAAGGCGAGATGAGCCCCAGCGCCGCCCGCGTCGCAGAGCGCGCCGAGGTCGGCCTGCGCACCGTCTTCCGCCACTTCGAGGACATGGACAGCCTGTACGTCGAGATGGCCGAACTCATCTCCTCGGAAGTCATGCCGAAAATCCTCGCGCCTTTCGAAGCGCGCGACTGGCGCGAGCGCTTCTTCGAACACATCGCGCGCCGTATCGAGATCTACGAATACATCCTGCCCGTTCGCGTCTCCGCAAACCTTCGCCGGTTCCAGTCACGCTTCCTCATGGAAGAGTATCGCCGGAACCTGCTGATCGAACGCTCCAGCCTTAAGGCGCTGCTGCCTGAGGAGATCAACAACGATCCTGTCCTCTTCGCTGCCATCGAGACCTCGGCCAGCTTCCAGACGTGGCGACGCTTGCGCCAGGATTCGGATCTCGCACCGGACGAGGCGGGCGTCGTCTTCCGGCTGGTGCTGGAACGGCTTCTGGCCGCATGAGACGGGCGGCGCCGCTGTTCGCGGCGGTAGCTCTCGCCGCGTGCAGCGAGCCGCCGACGGATGCTCCGCAGACGGAAGAATATCTGCGGACGTGCGGACTGGCGGACAGCGCGATCGGGCAGTTCGTGACCGTTCCGGCCGGCCAGTTCCGCAAGGGCGCCTACGCGGTCTATCCCGAAGAAGCGCCCGAGATGATCCTGCACGTCGCAGGCTTCGAAATACTCGCCCATGAAGTCACGAACGCCGAGTTCGCCCGTTTCACCGAAGCCACCGGCTATCTCACCACCGCCGAGCGCGTCGGCGTTGCCGGCAGGCCCGGTGCGGGCTCTGCCGTGTTCCGCATGCCGGCCGAACGCGCCGCGCCCACCGAGACCTGGCAACTTGTCCCGGGCGCCAGCTGGCGCGCTCCAGAAGGTCCGGGGTCGGATATTTCCGCGCGGGCGCGCCAGCCCGTCGTGCATGTCTCCCTCGCTGACGCTGAGGCGTATGTCCAATGGGCAGGCGGGCGACTGCCCACGGAAGAAGAATGGGAATACGCTGCCGCGATCGGCCTGCCGGATCCCGCCAATGCCCAGTCCGGCGCCTATGATGCATCCGGCGAGCCCCGCGCCAACACCTGGCAGGGCTTCTTCCCGGTCGTGGATCAAGCCGGTGATGGCTTTTCAGGCCGCGCGCCGGTAGGCTGTTTCGCGCCGAGCGAAATCGGTCTCTACGACATGATCGGCAATGTCTGGGAATGGACCGCGACGCCCTATCAGACCGGAGCGAACACGATCAAGGGCGGCTCCTATCTGTGTGCGGACAATTTCTGCCGGCGCTACCGTCCCGCTGCGCGTCAGCCGCAGGAGGCGGACTTCTCGTCAAGCCATATTGGCTTCCGCATCGTCCGCGATCTTCCCGCGCCGGTCTAGTTCGGCCACCAGACGATCTCGTCCTCAGCGGTGACTTCCTCCGCGCCTGTCTTGTCGATCGCCACCGGAATATCGGACGTCGATGCATACAGTGGCGCACGTGCGTTCTCGTGATGCCGGTCCAGAAGCGCTTGCAGTTCCGCCAGCTTCTCCGGCTCGCTTGCGGCGAGGTTTGTGGATTCGGTCGGATCCTTGCCGAGGTCAAACAACCAGGATTTTCTCTGTTTGCGGTCCACCTGCAACTTCCAGTCGCCCGCTCGCACGACGCGGTAGTAGCCACTCTGCCAGAACAATGCATCGTCAGGCCGCGCCAGTCCACCCGCACCCTCCGCCAGCGGAAGCAGGCTGCGCCCGTCAATCTCGACCCCTTCTGGCAGGTCCGCGCCCGCCGCTTCGGCCAGCGTCGGCGTCAGGTCGATATGCGCCACCGGCGTGTCGATCAAAGTGCCGGCCGGAATGCGCGCCGGCCAACTCACGAACATCGGTACACGGATACCGCCTTCGAACAGCGAGAGTTTCCAGCCGCGATAAGGTTCATTGATGCCTGGCAGATCGATATAGCCCGGCCCGCCATTGTCGCTGGAAAACACGATGATCGTGTTCTCGGCAAGGCCTTCTGCTTCAAGCTTTTCAACGATTTGGCTCACGCTCCGGTCGAGCGCGCGCAGCATAGCCGCATAGACGCGCAGCCGGTGCGAGCCGATATCACCAACCGCGTCATAGTCTTCCTTCGTTGCCTGCAGCGGCGTGTGTACGCCCCAGTGCGCGAGATAGAGGAAGAAGGGCTGGTGCTTGTTAGCCTCGATTACTTTTAGGGATTCTTCGGTCCAGTAATCGGCGAGGTATCCGCCCGGCGCAAAAACCCTGCCGCCATTGTATGAGGTCGAGAAATCGCCGCGCGCCCAGAGGAACTTGTCGATCGGATCGGTATCAACTTTTGCATTCACGACATTGGGATCGTCCGCAGGCAGATGGAGCAGGCCTTCCATCAGGAGGCTTTCGTCAAAGCCCTGCGCATTTGGATGAAACTCGCCCGTATTGCCGAGGTGCCATTTGCCGATATGGACCGTGTGATAGCCCTTGTCCTTGAGCATCTCGGCGATGGTCACTTCTTCGCCGGGCAGGCCCTGATCCTGGAAATCTGGTAGGGTCGCGGCCGCCGTTCGGTCATAGCTGACCTTCGGACGCCCGCGCGTATCCGCATTGGCAAACATCGACACAATCCGCCCCATGCCATTTGGCGTCGGCGTGAACTCAAATCCAGTCCGCGTAGGATAGCGCCCCGTCAGCAGCATCGCACGCGAAGGCGCGCAAGTGCCGGTGCCGGAATAGGCCGTGGTGAAATTCGCGCCGCGCGCGGCCAGTGCATCGATGTTCGGCGTTTGCACCCGTCCGTCCGCAAGGCCGCCGCCAAAAGTCGTGATGTCGTTGATGCCGAGGTCGTCGACGAGGATGAAGATGATGTTCGGAGGCCGGTCTGCCGGCGCAGTCACGGCGGCGGCCGGCCCCTGCATCCAGGCCACCGGTTGATACGGCGCAATCTCGGGCCGGTCGGCGCGCGTCACGAGGTGGAGAATGATCTCCTTGCGGAAGTGGAACGCGAGCGCGCCCACGCCCACGACAATCGCCAGAATTATCAGTAGAATCCGTTTCATCTTGCGTTTCCCCCTCTTATCCCTGACGCATGAAGGCGATGATCGCCTCAGAAAATGCGGCCGGTTGGTCTTCCTGGAGGAAGTGTCCGCCATTCTGGATGGTGACACAATCGGCGCCCGGAATGCGCGCCTTGAAGATCGCGTCACCGCCCTTGGTCACAGGGTCGGCGTCGCTGAAGGCAATCAGTGTGCGGCCTTTGAACGCCTCCAGCACGGCCCAGGCGCGGTCATTCGCCAGCCGGTCTTCCTTGTGCTGGGGCAGCAGCGGCACCAGCGCTGGGAACTGGCGCGCCCCGGCGATGTAGCGATCATCCGGGAACGGAGCGACAAAGCCGGCAAGTATCCGCGCGTCGGTCACGCCGGACAACATCCCGAACACATCGCGCACCGAGAAGGAAGGCGACTCGCTCGCATACTTCACCCAGTAGAGGAACGCCCCCGGCCCGCCGGATTGGAATTGCTCGCGCACCATGGCCACGTCCGGCAGGGGCACCGCCGGATACATCTGGCCAAGGAAGGTCGACATCTCGTCCGAAATCATCGCGGTGCTCGGCAGGCCCGTATTCGCCACCACGATCCGCCGGAACCGGCCGATCTGTTCTGCCGCCACGCGCAGTCCGATCAGCCCGCCCCAGTCCTGGCACACCAGTGTCAGGCCGCCGAGGTCCATCCTCGTCAGCCACTGGTTCAGCCAGTCGACATGCCGCGCATAGGTATAGTCCGCCATCGCGCCCGGCTTGTCGGATTTTCCGAAACCAATCAGGTCCGGCGCCAGAACGCGGTAGCCGGCTTCCGTCAGCAGGGGGATCATCTTGCGATAGAGATAGCTCCACGACGGCTGCCCGTGAAGGCAGAGGATCGGCTCACCGTCCCTGTTGCCTTCATCGAGATAGTGCATCCGCATCGGCTCGCCGCCGGGGCCTTCAATGTCCAGGTAGTTCGGCTTGAACGGATACTCGAAGAGTGTGTCGAATTGCGCGTCCGGTGTTCTCAGAATCTCCAAGGCTCCGGCCTCCCCGCCAGCTTGTTCCATAATATGGCACGATTAATGCCAATTATGAATTCCGTCAATCGGGAAGCCTCAGGTTACCTTGGCACGGGCATGGAATTGCGGCTGGTCCCAGCTCCGGCTTTTGAGGATGTCGGCCAGCGCTTCCATCGCGTCCCACACGTCTCCATAGCTCAGGAACAGAGGCGAAAATCCGAACCGCACCGTATCCGGCGCCCGGAAATCCGCCATCACCCCGCGCGCCGCCAGGGCCTGGACCACCGGATAGCCCTCAGCGATCCGTATACTGACATGCCCGCCGCGCCGGGCATCCTCGACTGGGCAGAGCACCTCCAGCCCTATCGCCTGCGCCCGCGCGATCGACAGTGCGCCAAGGCCCTGCGCCTTGGCCTGAAGCTGGTCGAGGTTCACGCCGTCCATCGCCTCCAGCGCACCGCCTAGCGCCGCGAGTGACAGAATCGGCGGTGTCCCGCTGGCAAAGCGCGCGGCGCCGTCTCGCGGCACATATCTCGCATCAAACGCAAACGGCGCCGCATGTCCCATCCAGCCGGGCAGGGGATTGGCGATCTTCGGCGCCAGCTCTGCCGCCACATAAAGGAAAGCCGGCGCTCCCGGCCCGCCATTCAGGTATTTGTAGGTACACCCCGCCGCCAAAACCGCGCCATCTCTGGTCAGCTTCAGGTCCACGACGCCGGTCGCATGGCTGAGATCCCAGATGATCAGCGCCCCGTGCCGTTTAGCCTCGCGCTCATGCGCCGCGATGTCGGCCACTTCCGCCGAGCGATAGTTCACCGCGCTCTTGATAACCACGCCACCCGCCTTCAGCGCGTCGAAGCTGCCGCCCGGCGGAAGCTGGCGCACTTCGGCGCCCGACAGTCCGCCCAGCCCCGCCGCAATATACTGGTCCGTCGGAAACTCATCCTCCTCCACGAACAGCGCATAGGTCCGCGCCTGCGGCAGCGCCGCGGCAGCCAGCTTGAACAGGTTCACCGACACGCTGTCTGCCACGATCACCTCGCCGTGGCCTGCGCCGATCAGCGCCGCGATCCGGTCGCC